>JACQWW010000173.1 GCA_016209025.1 Elusimicrobiota bacterium
CCGTTGGTGATTCTCATACGTTCGGCAATGCCGCCATCGCCACTATCGCTTGTGAAAAATGCCAGGTCGGTTTTATAAGGAGGCGATTGGCTGATATGCTGCGCTCCTATGCCGGCCCCGGCGCCGTGGCTGGTGGAATATCCCCCATAGAAATTGATCATAGCCCAGTTGTTGAGCGCTGGATTGGCATTGACCAGGAGCAAAGCGCCTTCGGCGCCGCGCAGAAGATTCAATACATCCGTGTTGGCTGTGTCAATATCGGTCCTTATGCCGTTGGACCCCGTTGTCTTTGTGTAAATAGCCGGATTGCCGTAGCCGTCAATTCCTTCCACATGGAGTTTACCCTGCGGACTTGCGGTGCCGATGCCGATGTTGCCCTGCGGATAAACAGCGTCATTGCCAACAAGAGAAAACGGAGAAGCGCCGGGGAGACCTTGTGCGCCGGTATCGCCTTTATCACCTTTGTCGCCTTTTACACCTTGGATTCCTTGTGTGCCCTGGGAGCCGGTATCACCTTTATCTCCTTTGACCCCGGGAGGGCCTTGCTGACCGGCATCCCCCTTATCTCCCTTGGGACCAGTTTGACCCGCCAAGCCGGCAGGCCCCTGAATTCCCTGGGGTCCCTGAAGTCCGGTGGGGTCTCCAATCCATTTTCCGGCGCTGTCAACAACGGTTGTGTTGCCGGCTTTTATGCTGCCCTGCACATTAAGATCGCCTTCGGCCACGGCGTTGGGGGAAAGGCGGTCGGCGCTGCGGCTTTTGATGGCGTAGGGGGAGGAAAGGAGCTTCTGTCTGGGAACCATCGGCGCTTCGTCGTTTACTTTGATTTCAAGGTAGGCGTCGGATCCTGTGAGTTGTTCGGACAACGTCTTGTTGTATAAGTCATCCTGGCCATCAAGGGGAATTTGGAAATTCCCGTTTCTGACGGGAACGCTGGGGAAGGCCTTATACCAGACCGCCGCGCCTCCGGCGGCTATAGGGAAAACCCCAAGGGCGATCTGGAAATTTCCATTCCGGTTGACCCCCTGGCTGTCGGTCAGGCGTCCCTGGACGTTAAATCCCGGCGGAACCGACTCCGCGAAGAGTCGGCCAGGGACGGACAAAAATGCCAACGCTATGAAAAGTCTGGGGTTTCTCATAAACTCCTCCCGCAATAAAGCATTATTAATTGTTTACCAGAACCAAGGAGGAATTTGCCAGCAAATAATCAGCAAAGACGATCGGTCCCGACGGACTCTTTGCCGAATCTTTGCAGGCTTAAAAAAGCGGAATCTGCAAAATCTTAATTAATCGCGGTTTTGGAAACGGCGTTTATTGAGTTTTTTAATTCGGGTTGGAGAATAGGGAGGTCTTTGTTAGGCAAATTTTCAACAAGTTTGTTTTGAGGGATATGATATCCAAGGGACTCGGCCAGCTCAATGTTAAATTTTAACCCGATGCCTTCTTTTGTCTGAATAAGACCGCTGTTTGACCCAAGTTTTCGGCGTATATTGTCAGTATGGGTTTGAAGCCTGCGGGTCGGAATCTTTTCGTTGCGGGGTATGCGGAGGTTCCAGACGCGATCCAGAATAATTTTATGTTCCACGACCTGGTCTCGCCGCTCGGCAAGAAGAAGAAAAATATCAAACTCGGTCACGGTTAAGCCGATCGGCCGTCCGGCTATGGCCGCTTCTCTGGCATTTAGATCAATGGTCACGGCTCCTATTTCAATTTTGCCGGCGATCCCGACAATTGCATTGGTTTTTCTTAAAACTGTGCGAATGACGGCAAAAATGGTTTCGACACGGAAAGGTTTTTCAAGAAAATAATCGGCGCCGGCTTCGAGACATTCCTCCGCGTCCTCGGGACGCTCCGATCCGGTCACTATGACGACGGGAATTCGCCGGCAGCGGGGGTTTGTCTTAATCATTTCCAAAAGCTCCTTGCCGGACACGTGGGGCATGGCAATGTCAAGCATGATGAGATCGTGGTCAAGACGTCCTAGTTCTATTTCCCGTTTAACGCGGCGCGGATCATGCTCGGTGGTCAACCGGAATTCATCGTTTTTCAGGCTGAACACCGTCCTCGCTAAATCAAGGATTTGGTAATCATCGTCAACGATCAAAATTTTATACGCCACGGGGCACCTTGCTTATTGGGCCAGGAGTTTTTCCATCTGGTCCATGGTGTCGTTCATCTCTTTTATGGCCGCGTTGAAAGGGCCTGAGGTGGTCATGTCCACGCCGGCATCTTTGAGCAGTTCTATTGGATATTTTGAGGAGCCTGACGAGAGCATTTTTAAATAAGCGCCGCGGCTTTTGGCAGTTGGTTTTTTTAGCGACGCTTCGGCGCGGATGTTGGCCGCAATCTGGGCCGAGGCTGTGATGCTGGTCGCGTACTGATAAACATAGAAGTTGTAATAAAAATGAGGGATGTAAGCCCACTCGATGCCGTAGAGGTCGTTTATTTTGCAAACCCCGGTTGTATCGCCATAATATTCTTTAAGCAGGCTTAAATATAGTTCGGTCAGCTTTTCGCCGGTAAGGGTGCCGCCTTTTTCCGCCAGCTCATGGATGCGCATTTCAAATTCCGCGAACAAAGTCTGCCTGAATAAGGTGGTGCGCAGGCCGTCCAAATAACTGCCGAGCAAAAAGAGCTTCGTGTCTTTGTCTTTGGTGTGATCGAGCATGTAATGGGTAAGGAGATTTTCATTCAAGGTCGAGGCTACTTCCGCGACAAAGGTTTTATAGTCGGACGTGACGTAAGGCTGGTTTTTGGCGGAAAGAAAAGAATGCATTGAATGACCCGATTCGTGGGCTAAAGTCGAGACCTCTTCGTAAAGGCCGGTGAAATTTTGCAGTTGGTATGGATGCACTCCGTAAACGCCGGTGGAGTACGCGCCTGATCTTTTGCCTGTGGTGGGAATCCAATCTACCCAGCGTTTTTCAAAACCGGATTTTAGATCGTTCGTGTATTGCGGACCAAGGGGCGACAGGGCTTTTAAAACCAGGTCCTGGGCTTCTTCCGGCGTGTAGCGCATGTCCACCTTCTTGACGATGGAAGCGTAGAGGTCTTCATAGCGAAGCTGGTCTATGCCCATCATTTTTTGCCTTAATTTCAAATACCGGTGCAGGGTCGGCAGATTGGCATGCACGTCGGAGATAAGTTGTTTATAGACGCTTGCCGGAACATTGGCGCCGAAAAGGCCGGCCTCCAGGCTGTCGCTGAATTTGTGCACCTCCTTGTTAAAGAGGTGGGTTTTTATGTGGCTGTTTAAAGTCGCGCCCAATGTCCGCTCGAACTCCTTGTATTTGCCCCAGAAAGCCTGAAAGACTTTGTCGCGGTCCGCCCGGTCGGCTGAGGCCCGGTATTTTGTGTAGCCCTGGGCGTCAAGGCGGACTTTTTCACCTGAGGCAAGAGTGATTTCCGGATAAGGCAGGTCCGCATTGGTAAAAGTTTTATACGCGGCCCCAGGCGCGTCGGAGAGCATGCCGGCGGTGGCCGCGATTTTTTCTTCAGGGGCGCTTAGGGTGTGGGCCTCGTAGCGCAGAATATCATCGAGCCATGGTTTATAAGGCTCAAGCCGTTTGTCCGTTGAAACAAATCCCATGACTTTAGCGCTGCCCAGGGCCAGAATTTCAGGCCGGAAATAAGAAACCGCAGCGGAAAATTTTACCGCCAAATCCTGCGCTATCTGGTCCATTTCTCTTGTTTTACCCACCCGGGTGTCCTCGTCATGGCGCATACTGGCATAGACTGCCATCCTGGTAATAGCCAAATCCAAATCCATCATGGCTGAGAGCGCCGAGTGAAAACCATCGGCTGATTCGCCGAGTTTGCCTTGAAATTGCGTCATCTGGGGGATGCGGCCCGCGATGTTCTCTTTGGCGGCCTGCCATGCCTCGTCGCCGGCATAAAGATCAGCCATGTTCCATTTATACTTTTCAGCCACGCCGGCGCGTTCTTCGGCGCGCAGATTAGGGGAAATGCCGCTGATCGCGGTCAAAGCCAGCATTAGCGCTAACATTTTTTTCATTGACGCCTCCCCCGCCTTTTATCAGGCGGCTCAAAGATTATGATAATTTTTTACGGGTGAACAAAAATTTATAATAAAAATTGCAGATTAAAGGAGGTTTTATGAATTTTGTTGATGAATTATCCGTTCATTTTTTGCGTGTTTCGGAATCCGCGGCCGTGGTCGCGGCCAAGACCATGGGCCAGGGGGACCGTAAGCTCTCGGATTTGAAGGCGGTGGAAGCCATGAGGCACGAACTGGAAAACATTGAGCTGGCCGGCACCGTGGTCATCGGCGAGGGGGAGCGCGATGAGGCGCCTATGCTTTACATCGGCGAAGAAGTGGGAAAAATGGATGAGAGGCGCTCCGTTTATCCGCGCGTTGACATTGCCGTTGACCCTTTGGAAGGAACGAATCTTTGCGCCACCGGCTCCGAGAACGCCATTTCCGTCATTGCCGCGTCGGAACCGGGCGGGCTTTTAAAGGCGCCTGATATTTACATGAACAAGATCATCGTCGGCCCTTCCAATAGGGGAAATATTGACATCAATGCTCCGGTTGAAGACAATCTCAAGGCCATTGCCCGGGGCTTGAACCGCGACATCGAGGATTTGGTCGTAATCGTTCTTAGCCGGGACCGGCATGTGGAGCTGATAAGTAAAATCCGCGCCGCAGGCGCCAGGATCAAGCTGATCACGGACGGGGACCTTTCCGCGGGCATCACCGCGGCCTTAAGGGGCACCGGCGTGCACGCGGTTATGGGAATCGGCGGGGCTCCGGAAGGGGTCCTGGCCGCGGCCGCCATAAAATGCCTTAACGGCGACATGCAGGCCAAACTCTTTCCCTTTAAAAAAGGCGATGAGGAAAGGATTAAGCAAATGGGAATTCAGGGCGGCTTCGACAAGGTTTACATGGTGGAGGATTTGGCTCCGGGGAAAAATATCGTTTTTTCCGCGACCGGCGTCACCCAGGGCAATCTGCTCAAGGGAATCAGGTTTTTCGGCGGGGGTTACCGGGCCAATTCCGTGATCATGACCTATACCCCGACGAATAAAACAACCAAATTCGTGGAAAATATTTTTATTGATTCCCTGGGCACCATACCGGTCACTTTGTTTTAAGTGGAGCCGCTTATTCTTGAAGAAGCGGCCCTTGTCGCCCGAAGCAAAGAGGGCGACCGTCAGGCTTTCGCGCGTTTAGAGCCCTTAGCCTGAATTTTTTTGGTTTACCAGTTTTCCGCCAGCACTTCAAAATAGCCTTGTGGATGCGCGCAAGCCGGGCAGGCGGCCGGCGCTTCTTTGCCGCTGTGGATATAGCCGCAGTTGCGGCAGCGCCAGACGACCGGCTTGTCTTTTTTGAAGACCGTGTTGTTTTTTATATTGGCCATGAGTCCGAGATAGCGTTTTTCATGCTGTTTTTCCGCCACGGCAATGGCTTCGAAAATCACAGCCGCGTCGTTAAAGCCCTCGGCCCGGGCTGTTTTGGCGAAATCCGGATACATTGTTTCCCATTCGTAATGTTCGCCCGCTGCCGACCCTTTTAAATTTTCCGCGGTTGCGGCAATGACCCCGGCCGGGAAAGCGGCCTGGATTTCTACTTCGCCGCCCGGCAGGAGTTTGAAGAGCCGTTTAGCGTGTTCTTTTTCCTGATTGGCGGTTTCCTCAAAAATATCGGCGATTTGAACAAAGCCTTCTTTTTTTGCCGCGCTTGCAAAGTAAGTGTAGCGGTTGTGCGCCTGTGACTCGCCGGCAAAAGCGGTCAGAATGTTTTTTTCCGTTTGAGAACCTTTTAACTGCATGCTTGTTACCTCCTGCGATGGCAATGGGCTATGTGCAAATACAAGTATTATATTTTTTACAAATAGAAATGTTGACTAAAATCAACAAATAATTTTGCTGGAACAGCGCCTAAAAGTGGATGACGACCGAACCTTTTTGGATTTTGATTTTTTGGATTCCGTGGGGCAGGAAAAATTTTTATTTTATCGGTTTATCCTGGCCGCCGGCCACTCCTGGCCGTTGTTGTCGCGGCTGAACCTGAGCCGCGGCCAATCAGGAGGGGTTCCGAGGCCGGTAACCCAGCCGAATGTCTTGACGGCATCGCAAAGCTGTTGATTGGCCTTTTGTTTGGCCTGCTTGTTGTAATCCGGCTCATCAGGGGTGATGACATAGTATCTTGTTTTA
>JACQWW010000174.1 GCA_016209025.1 Elusimicrobiota bacterium
GGTCTGTAGATCGCGGGCCAAGCGTTCAACCACAGCTTTGCCCCAGCCCTCCTAGCGCTGGCGATCAACAATGGATCTGCCGAGGTCCCAATAGAGAACGATCAGCTCCCGACTGGCCGAGAGCGCGGCTTTGATCTGGGCCGTGCGGATGCGGGCTTTGAGGTCCTCTAAGAATTCCTTGTAGCCTGCCGGCAAGCCCGATGGTTGCGCCACGACCCGTGGCACGATTGAATGGATAACCTTTCGATATCCCATATTCGTTCTTTTCATTTTATCTTTTGAATGAGGAGCGCAGCGCGGTATTCTTCTTCGCCGACTATGCGCTTGGCTCCGCGCCCGGCCAGAACAATCCCAAAGTTAAACTCATCATATAACGGAACACTGTTTTGAAGAGTGTCGGAGGCGCCCAGTTCGACTCGCCTTCGGCTCGCTCACGGCAGGCAGCCAATTTCCTCAAGAGTGCTAAAATTTAAAAAAATCCGATGACAAACGGGAATTTTGCCTCATTTTCATGCACACCGAAACCATAGAACATTGGGCGCATGATCATGTCTTCGGACAGGATATTCCGAAGCCTGGAGAGCGCCGGACCCTAATTGTCATTGTCATTACCTGCGTCATGATGGCCGCCGAGGTGGCGGCAGGCCTTGTCTTTAGGTCCATGGCTCTCTTGGCCGATGGGTTGCACATGGCCTCTCATGCCTCAGCGCTAGCCATTTCGGCCTTCGCCTATTACTACACACGCCGCCATGCGCGAGATACACGTTTTATCTTCGGGACCGGCAAGGTCAACTCCTTGGCAGGATTTACCAGCGCGGTGATACTGGTTGGCTTCGCACTTGTCATGGCGTGGAACAGCTGCGGACGCATACTCTCGCCGGTCAAAATCGAATTTAATCCGGCCATTCTGGTGGCGATATTGGGACTGGCTGTCAACGGCATCTGCTTATTCGTCCTAAGAGGACATGTCCGCGACCATCCTGACGAAGAACATGACAACCATGCCAGTTGCGGCCATGCGCACGCCGACCATAATCTATGGTCGGCTTATATGCATGTGCTGGCCGACGCGGCAACCTCCGTCCTGGCAATTTTTGCGTTATTAACCGGCAAGCGCCTTGGCCTTGTCTGGTTGGATCCTCTGATGGGTGTGGCAGGCGCCGGTCTAGTGATCCGTTGGTCTTGGGGTTTGATCCGTTCGTCGAGCCGCGTGCTCCTGGACATGCGGCTTCCTGAGCCGATCATGCACGGCATCCGCGAGATAATTGAGAAAGACAGCGATACCCGCGTAGCAGACTTGCACGTATGGGCCGTTGGACCCGGCATTCTCGCCGCAGAGATCGCCGTCGTAACATCCACGCCCAAGGAACCGGGTCATTACTGCGATTTGGTCGGACGCAGTATGGGTTTGGCTCATGTGACGGTCGAGGTCCATCGCTGTCCCACGGCAACGGAAAAATGCTGACCCAATTTTTTTGATAGCGGGGCCTGATTTTGCAGAAAAAACTCTTTGGGTGTATTTTTGAAGAGCTTTTTGAGAGCGATCAAAGGCAGGATTTTACGCTCAGTAACGGGTCACCGGCCAAAAGAAAGAGTTGTCACATTTTTTCAGGCTCTTCATTTTGCTCGGGGCCGTTGCTTTGGGAAAGCGTTTTGTTTCCCCAGACGATCTGCGAATAAATCCAGCCCTCGACCTGCCGGCCGTCCGTGACGCTCAGCCACCCGCCTTTTTCGTCAAGAACCTTGAGCGCGTAGCCGCGCTCGACGATCCAAGAAACATCATGACCCATGCCGGGACCCTCGCGGATGTTGGCGTTTTGAGCGGTAACGATCACTGCCGGCTCTTCGGCAAGAAGGGAATGATATATCCAGCCTGAATTGCCCTCGAAATCCTTGACAAAAGTCCATCCCTTCTCGCAGCGGCAGACGATCTCGAGCGGGGTGTATTTCCAAGCCACTAGAACAACCCCGTAAGACATGCCGGGCCCTTCGCGGATATTAGCCGCCGGCGGGGAAACGCTCGCTGTCTCGGCTTGAACCAACGGCGCAAAAACAGCCAAATAAATGGCCGTCATCAAAAACACGGCTTTACACATATTAACGCCTCTTCTTAAAGCTTAAGGGTGTTTCGCCGATTTGTCAATATGATATTTTTCATCCGGACTGATCTAACATCTCAGAAATTCCCCAAAGGAATTTCTGAAGTCTTAAGTCTAAAGCTTGAAGTATGAAAACACAGGTTTTTCCCTTTTTCAGACTTCAGACTTCGCGCTTCAAGCTTCAGAACTTACCCGTTTGGGGAAGGAAACGATCCTTATAGTTGAAGACGAAAAAGCTTTGGTCAAGGTTCTTAGATACAACCTTGAGAATTCAGGATATAAGGTTGCGGCCGCGCATGACGGAGCCGAGGGGCTTTTGTTGTTTCAAAAGGCAAAGCCTGATTTGGCGATTCTCGATGTCATGCTTCCCAAATTAGACGGCTTTGAGTTATGCAAAATTATCCGGCAAAAACATAAGACTCCGATCTTGTTTTTAACCGCCAAAAAAGACGAAGTGGACCGCGTCCTCGGCCTAGAGCTGGGAGCCGATGACTACCTGACCAAGCCGTTCAGTGTGCGCGAACTCTTGGCCAGAGTCAAAGCTGTTTTGCGCCGTTTTTCAGCGGAAATCCGCTCTCCGGCCGCTTACAGTTTCGGAAATTTGAAAATTGATCTTGAGAGATATGAAGTGCGCGTGGGCGCCAAAACAGCCGCTTTAAGCTCGAAAGAATTTGAATTCTTGAAATTTTTAGCCCAAGCCGAAGGCAAAGCCGTCAGCCGGGATGTTTTGCTTGAAAAAATTTGGGGACATGACCGGTCCATGGAAATAGATACGCGCACTGCCGATCAATATATCGCCCGCCTGCGCAATAAACTTCAAGATGAATCAGGGCGCCTTATCACGGTTAAAAACATCGGCTACCGCCTGAAAACGGATTAGCCGGTGTTTGGCTGGATATCATCCAAGTTTTCCCGCAAATTGTCTTTTGCTATTGCTTTGGTGTTCGTTTCAGCCATGCTTTTGGCTGATTTTTTGGTGATTCGCGTCCTGCAAAATCAACTGATCGCTGAATTGGCCGGCAACATCAAATCCCAGGCCGCTGTGGCGGCTCTTAGCGCCGAATCGCCCGTTACTTTATCCAAAAAAACCATTGCTTCGCGCAACTTGATAAGCCGCCTTCGGCAGGCCTGCGATTGCCGCGTGACATTCATAGATACGCGGGGCGTGGTGATCGGCGATTCGGAAATCTCCGAAGAATCATTGGATAAAATTGAAAATCATAAAAACCGTCCCGAGATAAAGGCCGCTCTAGAGGGCAGGCCGGCCTTGGTCAATCGTCACAGCGAAACAACAGGCCAGGATTATCTTTACGCTGCTTCGTCCATAGCCGGCCGAGGAGGCGCTGCCGGCGTGGTGCGCCTGGCTCTTCCCTTGACCCAGATTCACGTCAAAACAGCCCGCCTGAGACGGGCTGTAGCCCTTGTTTTTTTACTCGTGCTGGGTGTTTCTCTCTTATGCGTCTTTTGGCTGTCGCGTTCGTTTTTCAATCCGCTTTCCGAAATCGTTGCTGTGGCCCAACAGCTCGCGGACGGCCAATACGGCGCGCGTCTTAGGCGGCTTCCCAAAGACGACATGCGCCAGCTGGGCATTGCCTTCAATGGACTGGCCGACAAAATCGAACAGGACATCAAGCGCCTGAGCGGGCTCGAGGAGGTCAGAAAAGATTTTGTGGCCAATGTGTCCCATGAATTGCGTACGCCTCTGACGGCGATTAAAGCCTTTGCCGAAACCCTGCGGCTGGGAGCTTTGGACGACGTAAAAAATCGCGGGGAATTTATCGCGGAAATCGAGAAAAACGCCGATCGCATGAACCGCCTTGTTGACGATTTGCTTGAGCTTTCAGCTATGGAATCGGGCCGGCGCCGTCCCGTTAAAGAGCCCGTCTCTTTTATGAAAGTGGCGGCCGAATCCGTGGCAGGCCTTAAACCGCTGGCTGAAAAAAAACGGATTGTGATCAAAATGGAGCCATTACACGGCCTTCCGGAATTTTCAGCGGACCGAAATCAAATCAAACAGGTCTTCGCCAACATATTAGACAATGCCATCAAATATACCGGGGGGAACGGAACCATTTATATCGGGGCGGCGGCCAAAGACGGCCGCCTGACGGTTTCGATCGGGGACACAGGCGAGGGAATCGCGCCGGAGCATTTACCGAGAATTTTTGAGCGTTTCTATCGGGCGGATAAAGCCCGCTCGCGCGAGATAGGAGGAACCGGTCTCGGCCTGGCCATTGTCAAGCATATCGTGGAAGCCCACGGCGGCGCGGTAGGCGTAGAAAGCAAACCGGGCCAAGGCTCCCGTTTCTTTTTCTCTCTCCCTTTGACTTAAAACTACGCTTGTCACGCGGTTGTCATATCACTTAAAAATAACAGCTACGGACATATCGAGCCGTTCCCGATATGATATTGGCATGAAACTTGATCGCTGTTCTAAACAAGGAGGCTGCTGATTTGACATGGCGGATTGTTCCCAGGGAAGAAAAATTTTTCGAGCTTTTTGATCTGCAGGCGTCGCACGGATACGAGGCGGCCAGAATATTCAAGGAGCTCGTCGCCGGTTGGAATCTGGACTCGCCCCATTTTGAACGCTTGCGGGATATCGAGCATGAGGCGGATATCGCCACCCATGAAATCATTGATAAGTTAAACCGGACTTTTGTCACGCCTTTCGACCGCGAAGACATACATGAATTAGCCGGTGAAACCGACAGCATTATTGATCTGATTCATTCCTTGTCGTCAAGAATGCAGGTTTACCGAGTTGAAAAGACCACCCCGGAACTCATCGAGATGGCCGATATTCTTAGTCAGGCCGCGGACAACGTGCGCAAGGCCGTGGCTTATCTGCGGCAATATGAAAACGCGGAAAGGCGGATTCTCGATTACTGCATTGAAATCAACCGCCTGGAAAACGCCGGCGACCGCCTTCTTTTGGCGGCCCTGGGAAAACTTTTTCAAAAAACCGGCGACACCCTGGAAATCGTTAAATGGAAGGAAATCTACGAGGTCGCAGAAATGGCCATTGATAAATGCGAGCACGTGGCCAATATTATCGAAGGCATCGTGGTCAAGCAGGGATAATGGCTGAATATCAAGTCGGTCTTATTCTCGTTCTTTTGTTGATTCTGGGGGCCGAATTTGTCAACGGCTGGACCGACGCGCCCAATGCCATTGCCACGGGGGTCGGCACTAGATCGCTTTCGCCCAAGCAGGCCGTGGCCATGGCCGCGGTTTTAAATTTAGCCGGGGTATTTTCCGGCACAGCCGTGGCTGCGACCATCGGCAAGGGAATTATTGATCCAAAGGCCGTGGATATAGTCACGGTGGGCGGGGCCATGGTCGGCATTATTATCTGGTCCACGGTGGCGGCGCGATGGGGTATTCCCACCAGCGAATCGCACGCCCTGGTGGCGGGTTTAGCCGGGGCCGGCTTGGCCACGGCCGGACCGGATGTTTTGCTTTGGGCCGGCTGGAAGAAAGTTTTTCTGGGACTCGCTTTCTCCACCTTTCTCGGTTTCGGCGGCGGGCTGGTTGCTATGACGGCTATTTACCGGATTTTTTTCAAAGCCGTCCCCGGCAAAGTGCGCGGGCTTTTCCGCTGGCTTCAAGTCTGCTCTTCGGCTTTCATGGCTTTCAGCCACGGCTCGAACGACGGGCAGAAATTCATGGGCGCTTTCACCCTGGCTTTGGTTTTAGGCGGAATCCTTCCCACTTTTAAAATTCCCGTATGGGTGATTTTGCTTTGCGGCTGTGTCATGGCCCTGGGCACGGCCACCGGCGGCTGGCGGATCATGAAGACCTTGGGCATGAAGGTAACCAAGCTGGAAACCCACCAGGGTTTTGCCGCGGAAATGGCCGCGGCCAGCACCATCGAGCTGGCTTCCCGCCTGGGAATACCTTTAAGCACCACCCATACCATCTCAACGGCGATCATGGGCGTGGGCACGGTCCAGCGCCTGAGCGCGGTGCGCTGGGGAGTTACCCTGGAGCTGATAAGCGCCTGGATACTTACCTTCCCCATCTGCGCCGCCATAAGCTGGACAGCGGTCACGCTTTTGCGCTTGTTTTTTTAACAGTCCTTAAATTTTCTTGTTTAGAAACGACTTGACCCGGCTCAGAACGCTCGATGCCGAGGCGTCTTCCGGCGTGCCGGCGCCCAAGGCCTTGGCGCCTTTTTTGGCGGCGACCCGTTCGGCGATTTTTGCGGCCAGACCGGCGCTTTCCTGGACGATTTTCTGTAAGCCCTGGGCCGGGATGACGAAAAGCTCGGCGTCGGTTTTAGCCGTGACCGTGGCATTACAGACATCGCCGGTCAGAATGGAAACCTCTCCGAACATATTGCCGGCGTCAAGGGTCACGATTTTCTGCTTTCCCTTGGCATCATCAGCCCAGACATCGGCCTCACCCGTATAAATAAGGTAGGAGGCGCCGCACTTTTGCCCCTGCTTGATGATGGTCTGGCCGGCAAAAGCCGAAACAGTTTTGGCCGCTTGTGCCAGCGCGGTCAGCTCTTTTTCCGAAAGATCGGTCAAAAAATCAACGGTGCGCAATTTTTTGACCAGCCAAGTGGATTGTTCGCGCGATAAAGCCATGATGTTTTGATTCTAATATTTTATGGTATATAAAATGCAAACAAGGGTTATGCTTTGGATTATCGCTCTTCTCGTTAATTTACCGGCTGCTCCGGTTTGCGCCGCGAATGACCACGGACCAGACGTCTCAACCTCGGCCTTTTCCCAGGCCCACGCCTTGTATTATCAAGGAAAACTAAAAGAAGCCATGGCCGCCTACGCCCGGCTTTTTAAAAACGAAAAGACGGCTGCCGAAGCCTATAAAAACGCGGCTATTGTCAGCCGCGATATGGGCGACGTCAAGAAAGCAGCGAAATTTTTGAGCAAAGCCAAGCGCCTGGCCCCCGGTGATCAAGAACTTGCCGCAGAGCTGGCTTGGTTTTACTATCTAAGCGGCAAAACCGCAAAGGCCGAAAAAGAGGCGCGCCATGCCTTGTCTTTAACATCAAATTCCAACACGCCGGCACAGTTTACCCTCGGCTTATGCCTAAGAGACCATAAAAAATACTCCAAAGCCGTACCGGTCTTTGCCGCCATGATCGAAGAGGAGCCTCTTTTTCTGCCTGCTTACATGGCCCTGGGGAAACTCTATGAAAGAACCGGCGATTGGGCCAAGGCTCTTGAGAATTACCATAAAGCGGTTGACCTTGACCACACTTATCTCGAAGGCCGCCTGGCAGCCGCCGAAGCCCAAGAAAAACTTGGGCATCCCAAAGAGGCTCTCCGGTTTTGCCAAAAAGTTCTTAAATTCGATCCTGACCAGCCGAAAGCTTTACAGCTATGCTCGGCCATCCTTCAATCGAAGGCTTTGGCGTCCGCTAAAGAAGTTAAAGGTCAGGCACGCGAAGAGGTTGATAAAATCCAGGAAATTGCGGCCCGACGGACAACGCCCAAACCCCAAATCCCTTTGACAAAAAAACGAAAACTCACGCCCAGACTGCGTGTGGGCTTGGCCACGACTTCAGCCGGCAACCCTCTGGCCCAACGGCGCATCAAATTTGCCGGCCGGGGGCCGTTTAAAATTTATCGAAAAGACGATAAAAAAATAGTTGCCCGGGGTTTGGCCGATCAAACATGGATCGTGGAAACTTCAACCCAAGGCGGCGCTCCCCTAAAAATAAAACTTCAGGCAGGCAATTCGGAAAAAATCTTCAATGAGCCGCTGGTCATTGAGACGGACCGCTCGACCAATACGATCGTTATCCAACAAATGCCTTTTGGCCACGGCTTTGCCTGGAGCGGGGCCGCGGACCGCGAATATCGCGGACGCATCGAGTTGATACCGGACAGCGATAAAGGCATGATCATCGTCAACGATATTATCCTGGAGGAATATCTTTACAGTGTTTTGGCAGGCGAAACTCCGGTCAATTTTCCGCCGCAAGCCCTGAAAGCGCAGGCAGTCATCGCCAGAAGCGCCGCCCTTTACCGCACCCAATTGGAAAGCGTTCACAGCCGGCATCCCTATGATTTATGCGACGGCCAGCACTGCCAGGTTTATACCGGAGTTTCCGAAGAGCATGCCAAATCGCGCCGCGCGGTAAGCGAAACGCGCGGAATCGTTCTTACTTATAAATCAAAAATCATCAATGCTCTTTTTCACGCCAATTGCGGCGGCTGGACCCAGACCGCGGCAGACCTATCCGGATGGAGCGGAGAGCCTTATCTGCAGAGCGCGCCGGAGGGCGATTTTCCGCCGCCTCAGAGCCCGTGGGAAACGGAGCTATGGATTAAAGGCCGGCCTGAAGCTTTCTGCCGGCCATCGGACTCGGTGGCGCCCCTTTCCTTTCGCTGGGCCGTGGTCACCGGCACCGATGATCTTGAGGAGCGGTTAAACCGCTCCGGCAATATCGGTAAACTCAAAAAAATCATCCAGCTCAAGCGCGGTCCGGCCGGCTATCTTCACGGCCTTAAATTTATCGGAATCGCCGGAGAAAAAACCGTCAGGAGAGAGCACCAAATCAGAAGACTTCTAGCGGTCGGCCACGTGAAAAGCCCCATGCTTGTCCTGGATGCCCGCCTGGGCAAAAGAGGCCGTCCTGATGAAATCTACATCTTCGGCGCCGGCTGGGGGCACGGAGTCGGCCTATGCCAGGGCGGGGCCGCTAATTTGGCTGCTTTAAAAAAATGGAATTATGAGCAGATACTGCGCCATTATTATACGGACATCCGGTTTGAGACGCTTAAATGGGGCCGATAAAAAGACTTTAAATTTTTCGTTGTTTCCTCAGCCATAGTTTGGCCAGATAAGCGGAAAACCAAATAGTAGCCCTCAAGGTCGGCCCGATGCGCCGGCGCGGTTCTTGAAGAAAACGAAAAAGCCATTCAAGGCTTAAATTTCTCATCCATTGCGGCGCCCTCTTAGCTTCACCGGACAACACCTCGAAACTGCCGCCCACGCCCATCATTAAAGGCGCGCCGAGTTTGAATTTATTGTTAAAAAGCCAAATCTCCTGATAAGGCCGCGGCAGTCCGGCGAAAAGCGCCTGATCCCCGCGCCGCCGGATGCGGCCGCCCAGTTCGTCCGCAAAGTCCCCTCTTTCACTCCAAGCCTCGCAGGTTGCGCCTAGTCCGGGATAAGCTTGCCGACAGTATTCCTTAAGGTATTCTAAAACCGCGGGCCTGGCTCCGACAAAACAAACACCCCGGCCTTTCTTCTCAAAATGCTTCAAACAGCCTTCAAGCAAATCAATTCCGGCCAGTTTTTCAGCCAGGGAAAATCCAAACAAACGGCCGGCCAAGGCAATGGAAACTCCATCCGCCGTCACCAAATCAGCCTCTTCGAGAGCTTTTTTAAAACCGGCGTTTCGAGACGCCCAAAACAAAGCGTCGGCATTGAGGCTGACATGAAATTTCGGCTCAGTTCCGGCCGCGAAAGCCTCCAGCCGCCCAACGGCTTCGTCAAAGCTTCCTGAAAAAAAATTAGAAAGGCGGACTATCGCGGCGATATCCATTAAAGTCATTATCTTAAAAACGCTAAAATAATGTCTCCTGCCAATGAAAACGATTAATCCTGCTCAAATAAAACATATTTTAATCGTCAAGCTCTGCTGTATAGGCGATATCATCCAAATGACCCCGGCTCTGGGGGCCCTGCGGCGACATTATCCTCAAGCAACTGTTGATTTTCTTTGCTCAAGCTGGGTCAAAGAAACAGTCCGGCGAATTGCCGGGGCGCATGATATTGTGATCTGGGACGAGCCTTACCAAAAAATATCCCCCCTAAAAAAAGCCGCCTCTTTTTTGCGGCTGGCCAGGCGCCTCGCCGGACGGTCATACGATCTGGCTTTCATCGGGCACCGCAGTCCTGTTTTTTCTTATTTGGCTTGGCTAGCCGGAATTCCCCGGCGGGCCGGCTTCAGCCGTGCTTTAAGCTTCCTGACTCACCCGGCCGCTTTTCATGAAAACGCCTACGAGCCGCATCGCTATCTTGAAATCGTCAAGGCCCTGGGAATCCCCCCCCAAGAAGCTCCGCTTGAAATTTCAGTTCTGCCGGAAGATGAAATCATTTTGGAAAAACTTACGCGCGAACACGGCATTTCTTGGGATATGCCGCATATAGCCTTTTTGCCGGGCGGCGGGGCCAACCCAGGAACAATCATGAAAATCAAACAATGGGACAAAAATAATTTTGTTGAACTGGCGGACCGGCTGACCGATTCAAATAAAAACAAAATTATTTTACTCGGCGGTCCAGCCGACCTAGAAATCACCGCCTGGATCGCCGAAGAACTCCGTCGCCGCCGCATGCCGGTTATAAATCTTGCCGGTAAAACCACCCTAGGCGGCCTTATCGCTATTTTTAAAAAATGCCGCCTTATTATCGGCCATGACTCCGGCCCGGCATACCTGGCCGCCGCGGCCGGCGCGCCCGTTCTTTTTCTTTTCGGACCTTCTGATCCGGCCCTGGTGGCGCCCCGCGGCCCGCGCCTGCGGCATATCTTTAAAAAAATGCCTTGCAGTCCGTGTTATACCCCCGGCAGTGTTTACGACAAAACACGATTTAAGGGCAAAGAATTCATCTGCCTGACCGGCGCCCATGCCTGCATGAAAGAAATTTCCATCGCCGAAATTGAAAAAACAGCCAAGGATATGCTCAATGCCGCATAATAAATTTATTTCAAACAGCGAAAAACAAACCATGAAGCTTGCCGCAAAAATACTCGGCTGGGCAAAAGCCGCCAATCGTCGCCTTTTTCTTCTTTTTGGAAATCTAGGTTCCGGCAAAACCGTTTTTGTCAGGGGGCTGGCCAAAGCCCTCGGCCTTAAAAAAGCGGTTAAAAGCCCAAGCTTTGTTTTAATACAAGAATACCGCAGCCGCCGCCGAAACCTTATTCACATTGATCTTTACCGGCTCACGAAGACCGCTCATTTGGCAAGCCTTGGGCTCGGCGAGTACTTGGAGAATGAAAAAAATATCATTGCCGTGGAATGGGCCGGCAAACTGCCGCCTGCCTGGCGCAGAAGCTATGAAAGCTTAAGCGTCTTTCTCAAGCCGGGTAAAGCTAAAAATCAAAGAATCGTAACTTTTCATGGCTAAACCGAAAGTTGTTCTGGTCACCAAACTCTATCATCCCTGGATCGGCGGCGTGGAAAAGCATGTCCAGGATTTGGCCGAAGGCTTAGGCGGCCGCTTCGATATGAAAGTGCTTTGCTGCCGGGAACCCCGAGCAAAGGGAACGAGGACACCGGGAAATTTTTCCCTCAATCCCTTAATCCCTCAATCCCCTAATCCCTCTTCTATTAACGGTGTTCCCGTTTACAAGGTTCCCAGCCTCGGCTTATACTGGTCCATGCCGGTCGCCCCGGCATTCCCCTTCTGGCTAAAAAAATTATCCGCCGAAGCCGATATTCTCCACTTCCACCTCCCCTTCCCCTTGGCCGTTATTTCCCATTGGATAATCCGCACCCTCTACCCTCGCCTGATCGTCACCTGGCACAGCAATATCGTGCGGCAAAAAAACATGGCCGGCCTCCTGTCGCCCTGGACCCAGTGGTTTTTATCCAAAAGCCGCATGATCGTGCTGACTTCCAAAGGGCTCCTGGATAATTCCCCTGAGCTTAAAAATTTCCGAAACAAGTGCCTTGTCGTCCCTTTCGGCATTCAGCCGGAACGCTTTGAGGCGGATCAGCAAACCATGCAAAAAGCCCGGCAAATCCGCGTCCGATGCGGGGGCGATTCCTTGATACTTTTTGTGGGCCGGCTGATTCCTTACAAAGGTTTGGATGTTTTGATAAAAGCCATGGCCCGAATTTCTCAAAACGCGCGATTGGCGATTATCGGCCAGGGCCGCTTGGATAAAAAACTGCGCGAGCTTGCCTCAAGCCTCGGTTTAAGCGGCCGCGTCATGTTTCTCGGCGCCAAAGACGGCGATGATCTGACCGCCTATTACCATGCCTGCGATTTCTTTGTCCTGTCTTCCGTTACGCCTAATGAGGCCTTCGGTTTGGTTCAATTGGAAGCCATGGCGGCCGGCAAACCGGTCATCAACACTTATATCGCCGGCGGGGTGCCCGAAGTAAGCCTTAATGGGCAAACCGGCCTAAGCGTCGAGCCGAATAATCCGGCGGCCTTAGCCAATGCCATGCAAAAACTGCTTGTTGACCCGAATCTTCGCAAAACTTTAGGAGAAAACGCCCGGCAGCGCGTAAGAGAGCATTTTACCTTTGAAAAGATGCTGGCCCAAACCGCGGCTGTTTACGACTCTATTTAAAAGCGCGCACGCTTTGATTACAGGCACCAGGGATTGGCTTATAAACATTATCCCTTGTCCAGCAAATCACCGCGCTTTTTAAAGGCTTTTCAAGCTCGGCCGCTATTTTTTCCGTTATGATAACCGCCGGAATCCGGTCTTGATGGAGCTTCCAATAGAACCGGCTAAGAAACCGGCCCAAAGGCAGAAGCATTCTTTCCATCAAAGTGATAGGCAGGCCCCATCGCCGGGCATCGGCCGCATCATAATCAACCACGTCGTAAGCAGGCCAAAGACCTTCAAGATGAAGATTGTTTTTAAAAATAAATTCGTGAAGATCGGCATAAATATTGGGCGCCGAACTTGATACAACCGATTGCTTTGACCGCCGGGCAAGGCGCGCCAAAAACTCTTTGTTGGCTTGAAAAATAGGCAGTAATCGTCCCCTTCGCAAATCAAGGCGCCTGTCCTTGAAATCGGCCTGGATGGTTTCAAAACGGATATCATTTTTCTCCAAGGCCTCGACAAACTCCGGCAGGCTGACGAATCTGCCCCGCACCGCCTCATAAGGCGTTTCCCAAAACAGCCGCCCATTGACGACATGGTCATGAGCCAGCGCCATGACCATGTCGCTTGTCGCGTTAAGATCAATTTCAATGGAAGAACAGCCCTTGGCGCCGGCTGCGCTATTGACCGCTTTGCAAATTTCGCGGCCGCCGGTCTTGATAGTCAAGACAGCCGCTGCCTCAGGCATGGGTTTTAAAACATAATAGAGATCGGCAATGAACAAACAAAAAACAGCCAAAAGCGCGGCTGACAGGCAAAATAATTTTGAAAAATAAGTCACGGCTTCAGGCCGGAGTTTTTATTATCGTAATGAAATTTTGGCCAAGGCGAAGCGCTTGACAATCCGAGGCTGTCTGTTTTAATAGCCATAAAAGCGCCATAGCTTGTCGCTATATACATGGTTCCGTCGGAAATAAGGGCAGGGGAGGCCCAATGAGAGCCGCCGTAATAACTAGGCGCGCCGAGCGTGGCGTACTCGTAGAGTACGTAAGCGAAGGCGCAACGACGCAGTTGGCCCGAAGATGGGGCCTCCCTAAAGGGGCTGGGCGATTTTGTCCTCCTGAGGCGGATCCGCCTCTGGCGGAGGTTGCGACTTTGCCAAATTTTTCTAACGTACTTTTCAAGTACGCGTCAAAAAATTTGGCTTTGTCTCGCTCCAAAATCGCCTCAGCCAAAAGCGCAATATGTGCCCGTGCCAGGTATGACCGCCTCATATCGGATAACTCGGAATAGAAAAGCCTTGGCTCATAAATCAGAAGACGTAAAAAATGAAAAAAGTATTCGCCACGAACTCCAAAGAAGAATCAGAAACGTCCTTGGTTTTTTCTTTCAGAGACAAAAGGTAAGGTCCGATATCGAAACCAAGGGCAAACCTGCCGCCCAAGCGATATTCGATACCCCCGAAACCGCCGATGGCGGCGCCCGACGTTTTATAAGAAGTGTTGTTCTGGTCGGAGCCGACATAGGCCGTCTCGGCCCCTAAAAAAAACCGGTAGCGATGCCTGCTTTCAATAAAACGATACCCCCTGAGTCCTAAAACTTGGGAGTTGACCTTGCCGGTATCCGCCTCTTCGCTGCCTGTCAGATAACGCAGCTCCCCGGCCCATTGAGAGTTTAAGTGGCAGCGGACCTGGCCTCCGATGTAATTAAAACCAATGCCCAGCCGGGAACGATCGGACTCGGCAGAGAGAAAGGACGACGCCGGTAATAAGACCGCGGCTAAAAACAACCCCCGAATCTTTTGCATATGCAGGAACCGCTGTTCGGTATACCAAATTTCGATGGTTTAAGATTCCATGCCTTAAAAACGATTTGGCCGGCTGAAAAGCCGGCCAATGTGGCCGAGGTCAGCCTGGCTATCGGCCAAGTCCAACGCGTCAGAGAAAGGTTTCGTCATCTTGTTTTTTCGCGAAGATTTTTAGCCATCAGCGTTCAGCGATCAGCTATCAGCCGGATGGTCGAAGCTGAATGCTGACTACTGAAAGCTTTTTAGCTGCAGCCAAAGGCCGCGCTATGTATGCAACATCCCACGGTCCATGGTCTTGTGGCTGTGTCCAATTGGTGCACTATGGCCCATATCACCATATTAGCCGTTGCTTTGGCTGCCGTTAAAACATGTCATTCCGATAAACTCCGGTTCGTTAAAAAATTCATTCTATCTCTCTAGTTTTATGAACACCTACTTTTTTACTGTTTGGCGAAAAGGATCAAAAAGCATAAGATAGATTCAAGAACAAAAAAATTCCTACAAAATTAAGGCTCATAAAAAAAAAAAAAAAAAAAAAGAAGGGCCGTCATTACGGCCCCGTACGGTGGAGCCACCCCCGTGGAACATCTACGACTCTAGACGAGATTGCGTGTACTTATAGCTGGAATGAATAGATTATACTATAGGACAATTTGGGTGCGTAGCTCAGCGGTTAGAGTGTCCGCCTCACACGCGGAAGGCCGTAGGTTCAAATCCTACCGCACCCACAACTCGATTCGCTCGGCAATGCTAAATGACAAATGCTGAATGCTAAATAAAAAAATAAATTTCAACCTATTGGTCATTTGTCATTTGTCATTTGTCATTTCTTTTATCGGCTGTTCCCGGCGGCGCCTGATGGAATCTGGCGACTACTACTTTCGCAAAGGAATCTATCCGCAGGCCATCCGTTACTATGAAAAACACCTTGCCCAGGCCGGCAATGCGTCGGAAAAATTTGAGGCTTGGACGGCCATTGCCGCAAGCTGGGCCAAGTTGGGAAACTGCGCCAAAAGTCTTGAATACTACGAAATGGCCGGCCGCCATGATCCTTTCGGCCCGCAGCAAGACCGCATCCGGCGGGAAACGCTCTCCTGCGCCGATTATTTCCCTCTGGAAGACGGCGATTCCCGGCAGGAGGCCGACTCGCAAACCCTGGGCAGAAATATGTTCGCTGTCAGCGAAACGGAAAAGCGTCCGGGCTCTTATCTGGTGCGCCGTAAAATCTATGCCGGCCAAGGCTCGAAACGCCTTGTTCATGAGGCGATCTTTATCTATTCCAAGGAGCCGGGCATGGTCTGGGAGCGCCTGGCCGGAGCTTCCGCAGGCGGCGGGAGTTCATCTCAAGCAGGACAACGGGAAGGCGCCTCCCTTCTACTGCGCTATCCTTATGAAAAAGGAGCCTGGTGGACGACCAGGCGACGCGGCCGCTTGGTCAAGCGAAGCATTACGCAGGATCATTTGATAGTCACGGCCGCGGCCGGCCGTTTTGACGAATGCATCGAGGTCGCCGAGGAAACCAATGAAGACAATATCAATGAAGCCAATGAGGCCAATAAGGCCAATAAGGCGAAAACCTATGAAATTTATTGTTCAGGAATCGGCCGGGTCAAAAGCTTCGTAGGAACAGGCAGCCGCAAAGAGCCGCATAGCGAACTGCTCAAAAGAGAATGAATGTAGAATGTTGAATATAGAATGTAGGAAAGAAAAAATTTTTTCCCCCCTATATTCCATATTCTATATTCCATATTCTTCGCATACATGAGGTCCCTTTCTTATTCTTCCATCTCGACCTATAAAGAATGTCCGCAGCGCTTCAAGTTCCGTTATGTTGACGGCATGAAAGAAGCGCCAAAATCATATTTTTCGTTCGGGCAGTCGGTCCACAAAGCCCTCGAGTTTTTTTACCGCTCCCAGATCGCGGCTCCGTCGCTGGAGGAAGTTTTGCGCTATTACGAAACGAACTGGGTCAAAGACGGCTACGAATCCGAAGAAGCCGAAAAGCTCCAATTCGCTGAGGGAACCCGCATCATCCGGGCCTATTGTTTGAAACACGCCGATGATTGGACCGCGGCCTTCGCGACCGAATATAACTTCAACCTGGAATTCGACGGGGTCGCCGTCACCGGCAAAATAGACCGGATTGACAAACTGCCTTCGGGCGGCCTTCATGTTCTTGATTACAAAACCGGCAAAAGCTTCGCCTATTGGAGGCCCGCCCAGGACGACCAGTTGACCCTTTATCAGCTCGCCTCGGAAAACGCCTTCGGGCTGAGCGTGGAACGGCTGACGCTTTATCATCTGCCCACGCTCAAAGTCTTCCACAGCGAACGCCACCCGGACGTCTTGGTCAGAAATCTGCGCAAAGACATAATGAAAGTCAAAATCGCCGTTGATAAAAAACAATTCGAACCCCACGCCGAGGAACGGAAATGCCGCCGCTGCGACTTTCGCGCCATATGCCCCGCCTGGACGGCGCAAAAAGAAACAACAGAACAACTGAAACAGCGGCTCGAAGAACTGGAAAAGGAAACCTGCCGCATACGCCGGCTTTTGGAATAAGCAATGGGGTCAGGTCTTCATTTGTCATTTGTTGATAGGAACTAAATGGCGGCCACAGTTTGTTGTAACAAATGACAAATGAAGACCTGACCCCTTCTCCACAAATGACAAATGAAGACCTGACCCCATTGCTTATGAAACAGCCGCTTCTTCTCGGCTTTGACGCCGGTTCGAGTTCCATCAAAGGCGTCCTTTATGATCCGTCTCAAAAAAAATTCCTGGCCGCCGCGCGCCTGCGCATCGCCGCAAAAAAATACTCGGCAGAGGGCGCCCTCTGCGTCGAACATGCCCCCGAGGAAATACTTCGCGGCGCTGAAAAAATTCTAAGAACTCTCGCCGCTAAAGCGCCGGCCTGCCGGCCGATCAGAGCCGCCATCGCCGCCCAAAGATCGAGCTTTCTTCTCGTTGACGCTGAAACTTACCAAGCGCTGACGCCGGTCATTTCCTGGCAGGACTTAAGAGGCGCGCCGCTCGTTAAAAAATTATCATCTCTGAACTCCCTTGTCTATCAAAAAACCGGCCTTTATCTGACGCCTTATTACACTATCTCGAAACTTCTTTGGCTTTTTCAAAAAGACAGGGATCTTAAATCAAAAGCCGAACAAGGCAGGATTTTGCTGGCTTTTTTGCCGGCTTATCTCGCCGGCCATCTTACCCGGGAACGGACATTTGCCGTTGATCCGACCCAGGCCCAACGCAGTCTGCTGCTCAACATCAAAACATGCGGCTGGGATAATGAGCTTTTGAAAGTTTTCGGAATTCCGAAAAAGATGCTGCCCCCGGTAAAATCGTCATTTGACGATTACGGAACAATTGCAATCGAAGGCCGCAAAGAGGCTGTCAAGCTTTGCGCCACAATCGGCGATCAGCAGGCCGCCTGTCTGGCACTCTCAAGCGTTCCGGCATCGTCGCGGCGCCCCGGCCTGATCAACCTTGGAACCGGCGGGTTTATGCTGCTGCCTACGGGCCGCAAATTAAAACGCATTGAAGGCCTGCTTTCGGGAATACTTTGGAAAATAGAAAACCGCACGGAATACTTTCTTGAGATATTTTTAGGAAGCCTTCCAAATGAAGACCTGACCCCTTCCCCTCCTAAAGACCCGATCCCGCTACTGGCTCCATATAAACTCTATGCAGCCGGCGGGCTTTCAAAAAACCGGAAACTTCTTCAAGGTTTGGCTGATTACTTTGGAAAGTCCGTTACGCCGGTTGCCCATGCCGATCTTACGGCATTAGGCGCTTGCGCCGCGGCATCCGGCGGCAAGGCCGAAATTCATTTAAAATTCAAAACAAGCTACGAGCCTAAAGTAAATAATTCAATAACGGGAAAGACTTGCGGCGAATGAAGGCCGGCGCCGGCCATTTGGGCCATGGCCCAGCCTTCAGGATGATCTTGCAGCCAGTGGTATAAAGTGTAAACCGAAGCGACGAATTTCTTGGTCTCCCCGAAATTAGGGATGCCGCCCCGATCCAGGACAGCCTTTGGCCCGGCATTGTAAGCGGCCAAAGCCAAACCGACATTGCCGCCGAAATACTCCAGCAGCCATTTGAAATACCTGGCGCCTGCCCGCAAATTGGCTTGCGGATCGTAAAACTTTTCCCGCCTTAAACCGAAAGCCCTGGCCGTGTCAGGCATAAGCTGGGCCAAGCCCATGGCCCCGGCGCGGCTTACCGAATCAGCCTTGCCGGCTGACTCAACCATAATGACGGCTTTCCATAAATTAGGATCAAGCTCATTGTCAACAGCTGTTTTCCAAATCCAAAAATCGTGATTATAAAAATCGCTTACTCTGGAAAAACTGCCGGCCCATTGCATGGCTTCTTGTCCTTGAAAAGGACGAATGGAGCCCGTCATCACCGTCAGGCTATGTTTGCCGTAATAATCCTGGGCGCTGTTTGAAAGCCCGGGGATTATCCCTAAGCCTAAGGCGAACTGCATAAAAGGCATAGCCGCAAGCAGGCCGGCCCCTATTATCAAACGTGAATATGTAGACGATCGGTTAATAGTACTGATAAAGTTATTTTAGCCTAGCTTCCGTCTAGAACCTAGGGTCTTAAGGGCAAATAAATAAGCAGGAATGGCCTAATTTTATAGGACTAAAGTCCTATGCCAAATTTGAATCATTTGTCCTTAAACTTCGGATCCCGTTTTTCAAGAAAGGCTTTCATGCCTTCGCGCTTATCGTGGGTTTTAAACAGCCGGTAAAAAAGCTCGCGCTCCCGGCGCAAGCCTTCTCCAAGTCCTGATTGGCCGGCGGCAAGCACCGCTTCCTTGATGCATCGGGCGGCAAGGCGCGGCTTTTTGGCGATCTCAAGCGCCAGGGTCTCGGCCTCGTCCAGCAATTTTTCCTTAGCAACACTCCGGTTCACCAAGCAGGGCATGAGCCTCTTGGGCCGTGATTCGGCGGCCGGTCAAAGCAATCTCCATGGCCCGATATTTGCCTACAGCGCGCGCCAGCCTTTGCGTGCCGCCGGCCCCCGGCATGACGCCGATTAAAATCTCAGGCTGGCCGAATTGGGCGTCTTCCGAAGCGATGATAATGTCGCAAATCAAAGCCAGTTCACAGCCGCCGCCTAAAGCAAAGCCGTGAACCGCGGCAATAACCGGCTTTTTAATACTGCGAAGCCTATCCCAATTCCCCAGCCGATCCTGGCTGATAAAATCATCTTCATTCGCCCCGGACATTTCTTTAATATCCGCTCCCGCGGCAAAAGCGCGGCCTTTGCCGGATAAAACAATAACGCCGATATTGTCGTCCTTGTCCAATTCTTCGAGAGTTTCCGCCAGATTCCGCATTAAGCCGACGGAAAGGGCGTTGAGCGCTTCAGGCCGATTTAAAAATACCACAGCGATCGGCGGTTTTTTAACCAGTTCTATAAATTCTCTCGCTATTATTTGGTCATTCATAGTCCCCTCCAGAAATTCCCCGAAGGAATTTCTGAAGTCTTAAGTCTGAAGCTTGAAGTA
>JACQWW010000175.1 GCA_016209025.1 Elusimicrobiota bacterium
ATCGTGAAGGAACAACAGCGCTTGGCCTCGGCTTTCTGGCAGCCCCAGGCGCAAAACGCCTGGCAGCTTGCCTGCCCGGCCTGCGGCAAAAAAATGCGGCGCCAGTTTTTTGTCCATTCCTATCCGGTGGAAATTGACTTGTGCGTTTCCTGCGGCGGTATTTGGTTCGATGTCCAGGAACTTGAGCTTCTCCAATACATCTATGAACATAGAGAGGAGTTTTTTGATCTGTGGTCAAAGCTGGGCTTATTTCTATTATTACCTACAAGGCAGTAAGGGTTTAGCCTGGGGGAGTTGCCCTTGCCCCCAGACCCGGGAACCAGTCCCGACGGTTCCCCCGCCCTGCTGGGCGGGACCCCCTCCACTACTGGGTTCAAGGGCAACTCCCCCAGGCTAAACCCTTACTATTTAAGCAGGTTCTTCAGATACTCCCCGACCTCCTCTTCCAGGCCTTTGGGACGGCGCTCTTGGAGGGATTTAAGAATTTCCTGGCGGCCTTGGGAAGGGACCCGGTAATCATCAGGCCTTGGAATGGGAACCTGGCCGAAACGCAGGCCCGCGGACCCCTCGCCTTCCTGGCCGAAGCCGGGGCCGGAGGGAAGGAAAATAATCGGTTTATGGCGGGCGCCTGGGCCCTGGCCCATGGCCTGGTTTTGGGACGCCTTCATCTGCTCAGCCAGCTCATTTAATTCGTTTTCAACATCTTCGAGTTTTTTCAAGGCCGAGCTTTCAGCCTCAAGGCCGGCCTTTGTCTCAAACGAGGCCAGCGCCTGGCCGGCCGCTGATTGATCTTTTAAAGCGCCGTCGAGCTTGGTGACTTTCGATCCCAAAACCAAAGAAGGATATTCCCGGTCAATTTCGGAAAGCTTTTGTAAAACCTGCCTTGTTTTGCCGGATAAGTCTTTTTGTTCGATTGACAACTTCTTTAAGGCTTCCTGGTCGTCGGCGCCCAATCGGCCCAAGGCAAGGGCGGCGGACGACCGCTCAACCGCGGAAGTCTTCCATAAAATTTGCTCTTGGCCTTTGCGAATATCTCCCAAATCCTTGATCAACGATTCCTTATGCTCATCGCGGGCCTCGTCGGAACCGAAAAAGCTTGACGGTTTGGCTTGGTGAGCTTGGGCCGCCTCCTCAAGCTCCTGACGCATTTTTTTCAAGCTCTCGGTCATTTGGCGCGCCGCTTCCAAGGCAGCTTTCATATCGCCCTTCCTGAGCGCCTCGGCCAGCTGCTGGCCCGCGGCCCCGGCTTGGTTTAAGGCCAAATCTTCCGGCTGTATTTGATTGATGAATTCCTGGGGGAATTCTTCAGGAGAAAGCTTCGACAACGCCTCTTGAAGCCGTTGAAATTCCTGCTCAAGCTCTCCTAAAATTTCTTGCAGTTCTTTTGCGTCTTTGGGATCAGCCAACGAATCGGCCAGCCTTTGAGACATCTCTTCGAGACGCGAAGCTGAAGACAAGGCATCCGTCATCTTTTCCTCTTTCTTAAGCTCATCAAAGGCCGAAGCTGATTTTTCAAGTTCTTCCATATAACGGGACATCTGCTGCCGTGATTCTTCGGCATGGCCCGAAGATAACGCGCTCTTTGCGCCGTTCAAATAAGATTCCCTTGCCTCCTGCATCGCCGAAGCCAGGCGGCCCATTCCCCGGCTCCAGCGCGGCGAGGCCAGCGGGTCTTTTGAAAGCTCATCGGCATAATTTCTTAAACGATTGGTCAAATCACCGGACTGCGCGTCGTAAGCTGCCAAATTTTTGATTGTTTCAACGAATGTCTGGGTGGAAACTTGAGCCAACTGGCCTAAAACCTCAACTCCTTTTTCAATGTGGGTTACGAAATCCTCCTTAAGCGCCGCGCCTTTTTTATCCAAGTTTTCCCGGTGTTCTTTTTGAAAATCCCTTATTCTAACCGTCAAAATTTCCCGGCTTTTTGAATATTCCTCTTGTTTGGCGCCCTCCGCAGAGCTTCGAGTGCCGACCGGGGTCCCAGAAGGACCCAGCGTGCCGGGATTATTATCAAGACATTCAAGATAGAGCTGAGCCGCATCCCCTGGTTTTAAAGACCAGCCCTTCGGACGAAAACGGGCAAGGCCATGCGCTTCGGCTTTTGATTGACCGCGGCCTTCCCGCTCCGCAGTGCTTCGGGGACGGAGAGGCGGCCAGGGGCCGCGGCCGTCCCAAATGATTCTTTTCTCCTGGCCTGCGGCGCCTTTTAAAACCATCCGCGCTTCCAGCAGACGAATGTCATCTGCCGCGGTCCAGGCAACGGCAAGCTCTTCATTCAAATCCATCAGGATATCCGAAAAAACAGGCTCGACAATGGATATCTCCGGTTTTTGATCATCCAAAAGATCGAGATTGTAAACCCAGGCCTGTTGATTTTCCACCCCATTCAAGTCTTTCAAGCTGAATCTGATTCTTCCGGACAAATCAGGCTGATAGCTGAATGAAAAATTAGATTTAGGGGAATACTCCCCGATTCGGCGCCTCAATCCTTCGTCATTTTCAAAAAAAACCTCCATTCGCCCGATCTCGCGGTCAAATTCCACGGACATCCGCATAATACTGCCGCGAAACGCTTGAAGAAAAACCGGATCGTCCTGGCGTTGAACGGCCAAACCGGTGTAAGCCGGCGGCTGAACCTCGACCCGCAAATGCTTGATCAAGGGCGGCGGCGCCGGCTCAAAAACCCAAGGGCCGGTTTCAAATTCCCCCCACTTGAGCATAAGCCGCATCGAATCCTCGATCCCGGCCACGGTATAAATATAAACACGCTGGTTTCGGCTCTCGTCAACAGACATCATGCCCTGCCTTTCGCCGTCAATCCACATCCAAGGCTCCCCCCATGACCGGGGAGCGCTCCCCTGTAAACGCAGGCTGATGGAAAACATCGAGCCGCGCAGACGCCGGTAAATGCCGGGGGGCGGATCGAGCTCGATGTTCTTGGTGAATCGCATAAGCTCCCGGTAAGGATTGACGATTCTTGAAACAAGACGGCCGGTTCCTGCGCCGGAGACAAAACCAAGGCCGGCGATCAGAAAAGCTGAAGAAAAAATAGCTGCAGCGGATTTGGCGCCTCCTTGGCGCAATAATTGATTCCAGCTGAAAAGCCGGCTGATTTCGCTTGCCCTGCGTCCAATGATTGCCGCGGCACGCTCGATTTCCCGGCGCATCAACAGGCCGGAAAAGGAAAACTGCTCCGGAGAGGAAAATGCGGCAGACTTTAAAAAAAAATTCAAGGCATTAATCAGGGGGTCATGCGTCAACCCCAGGCGTTTTTCCAATTCGCCTAAAATTTTTACCAAGGCCAGCCGCGGTAGTTCTTTGGAAAAAATTTTCAAACCGCCGAGAAAAAATAGGGCGAGGCAGGCCCATCTCGCCGCATCTCTGGCCAAAGCAGGCAGGCCGAAAATGAAATCAATCGCCACCGCCAAAGCCAAGAACGCGGATCCCAAGGCCAGGGATTGCGCTACGGCCAAAATAAGGCAGTTAAACAGTTTTTTGCGGCGCAGTGTCTTGGCCCAACGGATAATGTCCATTTTATTATTCCGCAGACCCTTAGCCGCCTTTGAGCATCGCCAGATATTTACGGGCTTCGGCATGATTCGGGTCAAGCTGTAAAACCGCCTCAAATTCCCGAACTGCCGCGGCCCCGTCGCGCATTCGCCAGTAGGTGGCCGCCAGATTATAATGAGCCATGACGCTCACGGGATCATATTGAAGCGCCTCTTTATGCAAAGCCGCAGTCTGCTCCAGGCTCGAACCAAGGCGTTCATGCACTACGCCCAATGAAGTCAGAATATAAGCCATGTCCCTGCGCAAGGGCGCGGCAACCTCGTCCAAAGTCCTGTATTGCCGGGCTAAATTGAGAAAATTCAACAGTTTCTCGCGGCTTCTCTGCCACCAAAAAAGAGCCTGGGGCCAGTCCGCCAGGCTGGTCCAATAAAACGCCATGGAGGTGGCGGCCTGCGGGAAAAGGGGCCTTAAAAGCGAATAGTCTTCAATGAGATCGCCGTTGAAAAAGAATTTTTCCGCGTCCTGCCGGTAGGTTCCCCGCATGACGAAAAACAGCCATGGGGTCAGGTCTTCATTTGTCACTCCCCCAGAAGACGGGGGGAGTGACAAATGAAGACCTGACCCCATGGCCTGAGTATGAAGCTGAACCAAAAGACCGTGGCTGTCACGGCGGACTTTATCCGATTCGACGCTTGTTTCGAAACCAGCATAAACACCTTTTGTTTTATTGGCATTGACGAAGCTCTCCCATCCCACGGCATTTTCAAGCTTTTCCGTGAAAACGAGCTCATGATACCCCCATCGCTGTTTCAAACAATTTTGATACCAGGCGCTGCCGGAGAGTCCCTGGGCCATGAGATTCAAATCCGGCCTCTTGCCGCGGTTCAGATGCGCTTCCCAGGCGGAAAAAAGCTGAACGTCTTCATGCAAAACCACAACCGCGCCGGGCGGCGCGCTTCTGAACAAATTGACCGCGTAGTCATAGGCGTAGAAATTGCGGCGCAGGCTCCACTGCGAAGAACGGAAGGCAACCAAGGCAGACAGGGCAATGAAAGTTGATAAGTTGATAAGTTGATAAGTTGATAAGTTCTTAAAGCAAGCATTTTCCCTGCCGTCATTGAGAGCCACGGGCGGCCACAGCCTCTGGCTGTAACCCCGTCCTTGGAGCTCTGCGGAACAGGGCGAAGCAATCTCATTGGAAGAGACTTCCTTTATGAGATTGCCACGGCCCTTCGGGCCTCGCAATGACGCATTACTCAATGACACGTAATTTTTCATCGCTTGAATGATAAATTCCAAGCCAACCGCGACCCAAAAGCAAACCATCAGAAGACTGGGAATGAAGTGGTCTTCTAAAATTTTAAGGGCGTGCGGATTGGGAGGCAGGTTGGCCAGATAAAGAAAGACGGGGCAAGTCACCAACCAGCAGATAAGACTGGGCGCTAATTTCTTGCTTTTAGCCAAAGCATACAAGCCAAGCGGCGCGGCTAAAACTAATGGACCGAAAGTTTCCCAGCACACCCGGGTCCAATGCTTAAAATCCAGCCAAAAGAGTTCCCCCTTCCGGTATGACTCGGACAAAAGGTCAACCGTTGAACCATAGCTTTTACGAATCAGACTATTGATGAGCCGCTCAAAAGTAGACGGGTCGCCCCAATTGACCAAAGGCTCGGTGTTGCTGCGAATGAGCAAATAAAGAAAAATCGTCCCGCCCAAGGCGGCAAATAAAAGCGCGGCCGGCAAATGTTTGCGGCGGCCGGCTTTCAGCCATATAGGAAAAAATGGAATCACATAAACAGCGGCCAAGGCCATGTCCATCCTGGTGCCAAGGGCCAAAGGGAAAAGCAATCCAGCTAAAAGCAGACTTTTAAAATCGCTTTGATCCCCCTCACCCTGCCCTCTCCCTCGAGGGGAGAGGGTTGGGGTGATGGTGAATTTGCATGAGTCGTGAACCAAAAAAATAAGAACAGCCAGCCACAAAAGCCCCACGGTGTACATTTCGGAAACAAAGGAAAGGGCCAGAATAAAACGAGTGGAGACCAAACACCCGGCTGAAATTGCCGCCACAATCGCCGAGACCCCGAAAAACCGCCGCAATAAAACCGCGATGACAAAAAAAGCGGCGGCGGCCGACAAAGCGGAGAGAATATTGAGCCTGTAGGCGACCGTGCCGAAAGGAACTATCGTTGCCCACAGTTTTCCGAAGAGCGTATAGAAAGGGTATCCAGGAGGATGGGCCACGCTCAAATGGGCGGCTGCCACGGCAAACTCCCCCGCGTCACGGAAGGGCGCCGGCCCGCCGCAGGCATGATAAACAAGCAACGCAGCAAGAAATCCAACAAAAACGATAACCTGCTTCATAGATTCGTTTTTATTCTAGCGAAACAACGGATGTTGTAAACAGAACTCCCCCGAACCTCCTCGCCCCGTGAAACGGGGAGAGGATTGAGGTGAGGGGTTTCCCCTTCGAACCCCTCACCCTGCCCTCTCCCCGCTTACGCGGGGAGAGGGGGAAAGGAGGTTCGGGGAAATCCTGTGGTCCAAAGTCCTATTAACAAATAGGTCCTTCATAACTTTTATAATTCAGTAATGAGGCAGCTATTGTTCGTTCTCTCTTGTCTTGTGCCGGCTAGCCTGCTTTGGTGCCAATCGCCGACAGCTTCAACTTATCCCACGGTTGTTCTTAACAAGAGTATTTATGCAACCCAACAGGACAATGACCAAGACGGCCTCGACGACGCCCTGGAATATGAACTTGCCGGCGCGTTTTCCCCCTACCTTATTTGGGACGACCAGGAATCATGCTCCCTTCATCAAACTTTCTACCAAGTCCATCCATTGGAACAAAACAAAATCGCTGTTATTTATGTCCTGACTTTCCCCTTGGATTGCGGTTTTCGCTCAACCGGATTTGTCGGCCATTGGGGCGACACCCAGGATGCGCGCCTGACGCTTTCCAGCGAAGACGGCCTTGCTTGGAAACCGGACGATCCCAGTTTCGGCCCTCTGGAAAAGCTGAGTTTCCACGACGGAGGGCATTTTTATCTTTATCTTTCCGGCGGCAAACACCATACCTATCCGGATGCGGCATCCTGCTATCAGAGATACAGCGGAATGGACGGCTGCGAGGGCGGGCCGGAATATATCGAGCCCATCCTGGCGGATCACAACGTCGGCGAGGAATGGGCGCCGGCGATCACCTGGCTCGGCAATTTCGGACAGGGCCCTTATAAAGAAGGCTATGCGGGTGAAAACGCCTGGGACCAAAGCGCCTGGAACGATTGGAGGTTCTGCGGAGGAAACTCAAAAAAACGTTTTTCGCCGCAATGCGACGCCACCGGCCTCGGCCGCATCTGGCTCAGAAGCGCCTCTGATGGGAATTCTCCCGTTAATTAAAGGCCTTTTCTCCTAATTTCATCTAGTGGACGCGGCGTTCGCAAAACGACTTGAGAGTGTTATAGATACGGAAATTCTCGGCTTCATCGGAAAGCTTGCGGCCCCAACCTAAAAGATATTCAAGATCGAGCCGCCCTCGGTGACGACTGACGATTTTTTCAATATCGGCCAAATCTTGAGTCCTGCCGGGCACGATTTTTAAAAGAATCAAGTCTTCGGGGCTTGGGAAATACGCTTTGCTTCCCAAGAGTAAAATTTTCTGCCGTCTCTTAAAAATATCCTCCTCTAAAAGAGTCGAGGCCAAAATAAAATCAATTCGCTTACCGTAACAAGAAAGACAGAAAGCGCCCCCGCAGGCGGCATCCTCCAAAACCTGTTTTTTGTCAACTTTGAAACCAAGCTTTGCCGCCGTTTCGATGAAAGCGGAGATTTTATCAACGGATGTCCGCTCGATTTTAACGTCGAAATCAAGATCAACTGTGGCCCGAGGCTCGCCGACAACAGCCACGGCCAATCCGCCTATCGTCACATAAGGGGTTTTGGTTTTTTCAAAAAGCCTTATAGTTTTCGTCCACGCCCGGCCAAGGCCGCTTAGGCTCATTTCCCGGACTGCCCCGTGTCCTGTGTCTTCGCACAGGACTGCCTTACGGGACTCTCTGACGCACGGGACTGCCCTGTGTGCTCACAGGACTGCGCGCTCGACTGCCTGCTGGACTGCCGTTTTAAGGCTTCAGCAAGACAGACCGGGCGGTCCTCTTCTTGCCAGCGAGAAAAGACGGGGTTATCATAAAACCGGAATAATTCCTCTGCCAAACGCGCGCTTTCTTTGTAAGTGAGATGAGCCAAAAACCTGGACCGCTCATTCTCGTTAAGCTGGAAATATTTGTTTCTTCGTGAATCCATAATCCTGTTTAAATTATCCCAAAATTTAACAACGATTCCCTCGATTGCCGCCTATTCAAAATCCCTTCCGGCCTTGCCGATCCAGA
>JACQWW010000001.1 GCA_016209025.1 Elusimicrobiota bacterium
ATGCCCTCCATTGCTCTCGATTCGAACAATAAATTGCATATTGCCTATTATGATGGGGATTTAAAGTACGCCAACCCCAATTTTTAACAGATGGTCAAAATTCCACCTGGGCAGTCGCCTTATTCTTTCGAAGAGTTTCTGATTGTGGGGAATCAGGGACGTTGCAAAATTGCATCTAAATTTTTGAAGCCTTGATCATCGAGTGTTTTTTAAGGCCCGTGGAAGCAAATTCGGGATGATTTTGCGGATCCGCAAAAACAATAACAGCTGGTCGGACTTGCTGGGCTGTAAAAGGAAATTTAGGCTGGTTCCGGCCTTGTCATGAGAAGGTCAGCGATTTGAAGGACGTTTTGGGCCGCGCCTTTGAGGAGATTGTCGCCGGCGACCCATAAGGAAAGGCCGTTAGGCCACAAGGGGTCGCGTCTTAAACGGCCGATGCTCACCCCGCCTTGGCCGGCGATTTCCAGCGGAGCGGCGCCCGGCTCTTTGAGGGTTATGCCGGGAAAATTCTGATAAAGGCCTGCCAAATTTCCGGACGGCAGAGGTTTTTCCAGCTCGACCCAGACTGCCAGGCAATGGCCGCGAAGAACAGGGACCCGCACGCAGGTGGCGGAAACGGCTAGATCGGGCGCTTCTAAAATTTTTTTTGTTTCCGCCATGACCTTTTCTTCCTCTTCGGTAAAACCTGATTCCAAAAACCGGCCGATTTGGGGAAAAATATTGCCGGCCAGCGCATAAGGAAATTCGCCGCAAGCCCTTGTTTTTCCCTTAGCCATTGTTTCAATTTCTTTAAGAAATCCATCCCTGGCTGTGCGGCCGGCCCCGGACGCGGCTTGATAGCTGGCCGCAACCGCTCTTTTTATCGGGGAATGTTTCAGCAAAGGCGCCAGGGCCATGACTAAAACAGCCGTGGTGCAGTTCGGGCTGGCGATGAGCTTGGGCGGATTTTCCTTGACCAGAGAGCCGTTGATCTCCGCAACCACCAAAGGAACGTCGTGATTTAAGCGGAAGGCCGCGGATTCGTCAATGATCAGGCTGCTTTTGCCGAAAAATTTCTTGAGATTATTTCTTGACCAGCCGGTCTCAGCGTGTCCTTTCGGCAAGCGCGCGTATCCCCGACGGGGCGGGGGCTGTCATGGGCATGGCGGCGTGCGGATAGTGTGGGCCTGCCGGAACTTTTAGGCTCAGTGGAAATCAGCGCGATGTCCTGCGCCCATTTTGTTTTTTCCAGCAAAGCCAGAAGCTCTTCGCCGACCAAGCCGCGCGCTCCGATTATTCCGATTTTGGGCGGCAATTGTTTTTCTTTCACTTAAAAGCTGGTTATATACCGGATGTCAATGATGCGCTCGGGCCGGCGCAGAACCGTCGAGTCCTTTTCTGTTTTTGTTCCCAGGATGTCGCGCACGTGAAAACCCATATGAATGAAAGGCGATAAAAAGATGTTCATGCCCGCATTTAAGCGGTTCCATCGGGTATTCTGGATATTGTCGTATTCCGCGGCCAGGCCGAGCTGGCCGCCGGGAGCGATCCAGGATAAACTGGTGAAAGCCCGCACCGCGTCCTCGTCAAAATTGGAGACATTGACGCCGTTGGTCCACTCCAGGCCGTTCGTCAAAATTTCCTGGGTCATGGCAAGATAAAGCCCGCGTTCTTCTTGGAGGTATTTCTTTTTGGTCTTGTCATAAACATTGCCCTGGCTGTCGTAGCCAATGGCTAAGGCCGGCCAATTCAAAGTGCCGTCATAAAAACGGAATTTAAGCTGAAGCTCGGGCCGCTGAAGGTCAATGTCGCCGTGGCCGATATAGTTGTCAAGCTCGAGCGAAGCCCCTATCATGAGCCTTTGGAAAACGCCGAAGGCGATGCTGGGCAAAAGCCCGCCCTCGGCCTGGAACCTTGAGGCAAAAGAAAAGCTTCCGTAATCCAAGACCTCGGCAGTGGGAATGTCAATGATTTTATACAAGTAGACCGGATGTCTCGGTTTGACGCGTTTATCTGTGCGGCTCTCGGCGCCTGCCGCTGCCACAGAAAAGGCCAATGAGGCCAATAAGGCCAATGAGGCCAATGAGGCCAATGAGGCTTGCGAAGAAATCTTTTTCGTTTTTGTTTTCATGTTCTCATACGTTCAGGCGCTGGGTGCATATAGGTAAAGATCATATTATTTTCTCCAAGAATAGGTCCAAGTTTTTCCAGAAGCGGCTTGACGATTTGAATTTTTTTTGGGAATTCCACGCGAAGACTGTCGGTTGATCCGTTTACCGGCTTCTTGTCAATAAGATAAACAACCGCATTGCCTTCGGGCGCAGTCTCCAAAATGCCGCGGATTCTTTGCCAGTCCTGTTGGGTCAGGTCCGCCACGGCTATTTGAAGACTTTTGAATGCCTCCTGGCTTGAGGCGGCAAAGGTTCTGGGAAAAACAACGACTTCAACGGCCCCGGTCAAGTCCTCAAATCTTACCCTGGCCCAGGTTTGGCCGCTTTTTTTGGAAATCTGCCGTTTTACCGATGCCGCCATTCCCAAAAGCCGCACCTGAGACCCTTCTTTGGCTGAGTGAAGATCCGTGGTCAAGGACATTGGCGAAGCCTTTAGGAGCAGTCTCCAGCCGTCAAGGGGGTGCATGGTCAAATAAATTCCCAGCATGTCGCGTTCCCAATTAAGCACGTCGTCTTCTTGGGTTTGGACGCCGGGCCGCTTTGGCAGGGTCACGCCGATGTCAAAAAGCATTTCCCCGTCATAATTTGAAAAGTGTTCGATCAGGCAATCCAAGTCCTCAAGAAACTGGCCGCGTTTCTGGGCGATAACCGGGCCTTTAAGGCACTCATCGAGGGCCCCGGCTTTGGCCAGGGACTCCATCACCTTGCGGTTGATCTGTTCCTTGGGGATCCTTTTGAAAATATCCTCGATATCCTTGAAAGGCCCTTTTTTATTGCGTTCTTTAACGATGGCCTGGGCCGAGGCTTCTCCGACATTTTTGACGGCCAGAAGGCCGAAGCGGATTTTATCGCCTTCGATCGAAAATTTTTCCCGGGATTTATTTACCGAAGGGGGCAGGGTGGCAAAGCCCATCTGCCGGGCCTCTTGCAAATATGAGGCGACCTTGTTTTCTTTGTCTTCCGAGCCGATGGCGGTGCGCCCGATTTCGCTGTTGGCCAGGGCCGTCATAAACTCAATGGGAAAATTGGCTTTCAAATAGGCGGTCTGATAGGCGACGATGGCATAGGCCGCGGCATGGGATTTGTTGAAGCCGTAGCCCGCGAATTTTTCCAGCAAGTCGAACATCTGGTTGGCTTTGTCCGCGGAAATGGCGTTTTTTTCCTTGCAGCCTTTGACAAAAACAATCCGCTGTTTGGCCATGACCTCGGGTTTTTTCTTGCCCATGGCCCGGCGTAAAATATCCGCTTCCGCCAGGGAATAACCGGCCAGCACCTGGGCCGCCTGCATGACCTGCTCTTGATAGACCAAAATGCCGTAGGTTTCGCGGCAGACCGGCTCAAGAAGGGGATGCTCATATTCGATTTTCATCTCGCCGTGCCGGCGCCGGATAAACTCAGGGATCAAATCCATGGGCCCCGGCCGGTAAAGCGCGATCAAAGCGATGACCTCAGTGAGCTTGTGGGGTCTGAGCCTCAATAATAGGTCCCTCATGCCCCGCGATTCCAGCTGAAAAACCCCGCCGGTCTGGGCCCGGCAAAAAAGCTCGAAGGTTTTTTGGTCGTCATAGGGAATTTTGTCTATAACGATGTCAATATTGTGGCGTTCCTTGACCAGCTCAATGGTCTGCTGAATAACCGTCAAGGTTCTTAGTCCCAGAAAATCAACTTTCAACAGGCCCAGGGAGATCAAAGATTCATCGTTGAAACCGGAGGTAATCACGCCGCTGGTCGTGTTTTTGTTCAAGGGAGCGTAGCGGGTCACTGGTTCTTTGGTGATAACGGTGCCGGCCGCGTGAATGCCGGTATGGCGGCGGCAGCCTTCCAGCCTCAAGGCCAGGGGCAGTATTTTCTGGGCAGCTTGGCTCTGCTGGACGGTCAAGCGGAAATCCTGGCTGGCTTTCATGGCCTGGCTGATGGTCAAACCCGCGGGAATGGCCTTGGCAATGCGGTTGACCTCGTCAAGCGGCACTTCCAGGACCCGGCCCACGTCCCGGATGACGGCCCGGCTTTGCATGGTGCCGAAGGTGATGATCTGGGCCACATTGGTGAAACCGTATTTTTCCCGCACGTATTGGATAACCTGGTCGCGGCCTTCGTCGGAAAAATCAATGTCCAAGTCGGGCATGGTCCGGCGCGACGGATTTAGAAACCGCTCAAAAAGAAGTCCGTATTCAATGGGATTAACCGAGGTGATGTCCAAAAGCCAGCTGACCAGGCATCCGGCGCCTGATCCGCGTCCCGGTCCCACCGGCACCCCGTGTTTTCTCGCAAAATGAATAAAGTCCCAAACAATGAGGAAATATCCGGGAAATCCCATCTGCTTTATGACGCTTAATTCATAATCAAGGCGTTCTTGATACGTGCGGCCGGCCCCGGCTGGAAAGCGCCGGGACAGGCCCTGGCGGCAAAGATGCTCAAGATAGCTTTCCTGGGAAAAGCCTTCAGGGACACTGTAATCCGGAAGATGCATCTCGCTGAAGGAAATTTCCAGGCCGCCGCACATCTCGGCGATGCGCCGCGTGTTTTTGAGGGCTTCGGGATAATCCTTGAATAGTTCGGCCATTTCAGCCGGAGACTTGTAATAAAATTCCTGCGTGCTATAGCGTTTTCTCTCTCTGTCCGTGACTTTTTTGCCGGTCCCGATGCACAGCATCGCGTCATGCGCCTCGGCGTCTTCTTTTTGAAAGTAGTGGCAGTCATTGGTGGCGGCCAGGCCGGCTATTCCGGCCGCGGCAATCTCAAGTAAAACTTTATTGGCCTGTTTTTGAGCCTCCAGGCCGTGGTCCATCAGCTCAAGATAAAAATTTCCCTTGCCGAAGATTTCGGCCAGGACCCCGGCGCGCTCTTTGGCAAGCTGGAGATTGCCGGACATGGCCGCCTGGGCCACCTCGCCCTTTAAACAGGCGGAAAGGGCGACCAGGCCTTTCGAGTGCTGGGCTAAAAGCTCCTTGTCCACGCGGGGCTTGTAATAAAAACCTTCAAGAGAAGCCTTAGTCACCAGCTCGATGATGTTTTTATAGCCGTCATTGTCCTTGGCCAGGACAACCAAATGATTTATTCCCGACCTTTGCGGATTTTCATCTTCTTTGTCGGCCGAGGCCGCAAACGACGGGGTCCCGGCGGAAGCAGTGACTTTTCTATCAAAACGCGAGCCGGTGGCCACGTAAAGCTCACAGCCGATAATGGGCGTGACCCCGGCCTTTTTACAGGCATCGTAAAACTCAATGGCCCCGAAAATATTGCCGTGATCGGTCAGGGCCAGATGAGTCATGCCCCATTTGACCACCTGTTCCAAGAGCGGCGAGGGATCGCCTTTGTCATTGGCAAACCTGGCACAGCTGTCAAGCAAGGAATAATCCGAATGGGCGTGAAGATGAATATAGTCAGCCTTGGCCATTTTTTGTCATTCAGTCGCAAGCCGGAATCCAGTGTTTTAGTTAAGAAGAGACTACTATTAAACCAAATTAGCTTGTTAATTTTTTATGCTTAACCAATGGATTACCTAACAGCCATGCGGCAAAAGCTCAAACCCGCCTGGGAATTTTCAAAACAACAATTCCTGCGGATAAAAAATTTCATAATCGCAACCTTCGGCCCGGGCGAACCGGGCGACCCGCCTCACTCGAAGCTGGGCGTTGCTTCCTTGGTCATTCCCGCCGTCAACCTTGCCCTAATCGTTCTTCTTTTGATCTTGATCGTGATTTTAGGGCACGGCTCTTTTCGCCGCAGTCTCATCGAGACCCTCGGATTTTTCACGCTTCTTGTTTTAGTGACCGGGCCTATCGGCTTGGGACTGGGCATCGCCGGCTTAATCCAAAAACGCAAAAAAAGGGCTTTTGCCGTGGCCGGCTCCGTTGCTTCGGCCCTGCCCTTGATGATTTTTTTGCTTTTTTCAAAGACAATTTCCCGGTCATTTCTTAAAATTGCCGGCATCCGGCCGCTTGACCCGGTTCTGGCCGCCAAGATCGAAGATTTGAATGACGCGGCCCGGCATTATGAACAAACAAAGTCGGACCAGGCGCGCGATGCAGCGGCGCAAAAAGCTATGAGCGTTCTTGAGGCGCTTGAGGGCGATAATATCCAGGAAGCCGGGGTCTGCGCCCAAACCATGGCCTTGGCCGGCCGCGTTATGAGCGCTCCGGTGCGCCAAGCCATGGAAAACACAATCATGGAAATGGCGGGCCGGGCAAAAGGGCCGCAGGCCGAGTTCGCCTCTTCCATGTGCCTGGCCGCTTTTCAAGCCATGGCCATGCCCAGGGAATATTCCGAGGCTATAGCTTGGCGCCAATCAGGGGATATGGCCGCTTTTCTTGAAAGCCTGAAAAGCACTGTCCGGCGCTGGGAATCCGGCCTGGCCCGCCAGCAAAGCGCGATCAAGGCCCTCGGGGATCTTGCCGGCGATAAAACCCTGCCGCAAAACGAGCGCCGGAAATTCGAGGCCCTCAAAAAAATCAATGCCGGCGACCCCACTTTTCTGGCGAAAAAAAACGACATTGATCAAATCAAACGCTTCCTCTTTTTATATGAATCCAGCCAAAAGTTTAAAAAAGCTTTTCAGAATTATTGCCTGGGACTGACCGCCTTCGGAAATAAAAATTACCAAGCCGCGCAGCAGCATTTCCAGGAAACGCTTGCCGGATACCCGCAATTCACTGAGGCCCACATCGAGCTTGGCAGGCTTAATTTGATCGCCTCAAATCCCGGTAAAGCCATGGATTTTTTTAAAACAGGCGCCGGCCTTGTCCGGGTAGGCGGCCCGGCCGACATCGTGCCCGCGGCCATGGTTTTATCCAGGGCTTACAACGGCATGGCCATGGTTTATTACGAATTTTCAAAACAAAAAGGCCTGGCCGGCGAAGAGCGCAGGACGCGCCGGCGCAAAGCCCGGAGTTTTTTGCGCGAATCCCTCAAGCTCGACCCGCAAAATCAAGAAGCGCATAAATTGGGCAAATTGCTTAAAGAGTCATAAAAGGGAGTTGAAACAATTCTCCTTACTGGCGAAAACAAATTTTTCCTGCTAAAATTCAGTTGATATGCAAAATTATCATCTCACCGCCGTTATATGGCGCGAGGGTAAACACTATGTTTCCAAGTGCCCGGAATTAGGCGTGGCCTCATTCGGGCCGACACCTGAAAAAGCGCGGCAGTCCCTGCACGAAGCCGTTGAACTTTATTTGTCAAACGCCAAAAAATTAGGGCTGATAAAGGATGTCGAGCCCGCCATAACCTCCGAGGCTCGTTATACCGCGGCGTTTGAAATCGCGCACGCTTGAGCCGCCTGCCTTCGCTCTCTTCCAAACAGATAATTAAAGCTTTGCGCAGGATCGGGTTCATGGAAGCCCCGGACCGCGGCAAGGGAAGCCACCGTGCTTTTGTCAAAAAAGATGAAGACGGCAGGGTCAGGCTTGTGATTGTGCCGCAAGGCAAGGATATGCCGAAGGGCACATTGTTTGCGATCTTGGAGCAGGCAGGATTGAGCCGGGAAGAATTTTTAAGACTGCTTTAAAACGCCGAATGACACCAACCGATCGCAATAATTTCTCTCTGCCCCGCGTTTTGGGACGCAGCGCCCCATCCCGGAGGGAAGGGACGCTTGGAGTCCCTGAGGGACGCGGCGGCCTTACGGCCGGACCCTTGGGGCCGGCCGCTTCTTACGGGGCCCCGGCTAAAGCCTATGAAATGGCTTTTGAGCGCGGCTGCAACCTTTTTTACTGGGGCTCCTACCGGCATCGCGGCATGAAAGAGGCCATAAAAAATCTGGCTCCCCGCCATCGCGACAAAATGCTCATCGCCCTGCAATCGTATTGGCGTTTCCCCTTTATGCTCAGGCGAAGCGTGGCAAGCGGCCTTAAAAAACTAAACCTCGACCTGAATAACGGCTAACTTTCATATGTCCCAGAGAGAAACATCGAAAAAAGTGTTGCAAATCCGGTCAAATCAGCAACCAGACATCTCGGGCTTCCCTCGGAGGTGGGCAGTGACGCAACCTCAAATATTTGCAAAAGTGTGCAAAAAGGCTCAAGCCGCCAAAACGCGCCAGACCGTGCATGCCGAAGAGAAACTAAAATTTTCGTGGCCCTCTGGGCATTTCCCACAAACGTATCATTTTTATACGTTCTTGGGCCAAGCGGTCGTAAAGACCCCATCCCGTGGGGCCTGTCTCATAGGCAAAGGCAATGCGTTGATCTTGAAAGTTCTTGCGCACATAGCTGATAAGGTTGCCGGCTTCATGGGGAATCTTTATAGATTTTACCGCTTGTTCGTGGCTTATGAGATTGACCGAGATGCTGGATTTGTCCACGTCAAGCCCGGCAAAGATGTCGAAGTTTCTGGGAATAAATTCCCTCGTTTGTTGAGTAGCCGTTGTCTCCATTTTTTTCCTCCCCTGTTTTTTCTGTTTGTTTTTCATCAATTTTATTCATTACAGAGGATAGGTTGGGGTTGGGCATGACATTCAACATACAATGGCTTACGTGCTCGTCGAGCACGCCGCGCTCCTCGCGCCTTGCCAAAGAGGCGCTTCGGACGCCCATAAACTGGGAATTTATTCTTGCGCGGACCCCTATCCTCTGATTATTTCCGAATAATTTCATGGTTCGGACACCCATTTAAGTCTAACACGGATTTCTATGGACCGCATCAGGGAGGTTTTACGCTAAAATGTGAGGATGCTGCCGCGTTTTCTTGAGAAAAAAATAAAAACAAGCCACGCCTTCAAGGGCAATGATGTGTCATTCTTTCAGGATGTAATCCGCCTGCCCAACGGCAAAAAATCCATCCGCGAATATTTGGATCATCCGGGGGCCGTGACCATCGTGCCCTTTCTCGACAAAAAAACGATTTTGCTTTTGCGCCAGCACCGCTATCCCGTCGGCAAAACCATCATCGAGCTTCCGGCCGGCAAGTTGGATGATAAAGAAAATCCCCTCTCATGCGCCAAGCGGGAACTGCTGGAGGAAACCGGTTATTGGCCGGGAAAAATCCGCAAGATCAATTCATTCTGGCCCACTCCGGCTTTTGCCAATGAAATCATCCACATCTATGCGGCTTGGAACCTCAAGCGCCGCCAGGCTGATACCGACGAGGATGAGTTTCTGGAAGTTTTCCCCCTGCCTTTTTCAAAAGCGCTCGAATGGGTAAGAATCGGGCGGATTATGGATTCAAAATCCGTTATCGCGATTTTGGCGATCAAGACGTTCAAACTAAATCCATATCAACTTAACTAAAAATTGCGCAACATAATGCAGAATTTAACCCCTCACCCTGCCCTCTCCCCGCTGGAGCGGGGAGAGGGAGCAAAGAGAATAATCAAGTGACTGATACCTTTATATTCCCAAAAGAGTACGGGGTTATTGTCATTGGCGCGGGACATGCCGGATGCGAGGCGGCCCTGGCCGCGTCACGCATGGGAGCGCCGACCCTTTTGCTCACCCAAAACCTCGATACCATCGGGCAGATGTCCTGCAATCCATCTATAGGCGGTTTGGCCAAAGGTCAGATTACCTGCGAAATTGATGTTATGGGCGGCGAGATGGCCAGAAACACGGATCGCACCGGCTTGCAGTTTAAATTGCTCAATGTGGGCAAAGGCGAGGCTGTTTGGTCGCCCAGGGCCCAATGCGATAAAAAGTTATATCAATTTACCATGAAATCTGTGCTGGAATCTCAGGAAAATCTTGATTTAAAACAAGATGAAGCTATAAAAATTATAACAGAACATGGTAATATTAAAGGCATTTTAACAAAACGTAATAATATATACCACTCAAAATCACTAATCATAACACCAGGAACCTTTTTAAAAGGCCTGACCCATTACGGATTGCATGAACAACCAGCAGGCCGGGCCGGATGTGCGCCAGCCTCTTTCCTATCAGAATCGCTTAAAGAATTAGGATTTGAGATCATTCGTTTTAAAACCGGCACCCCCATGCGCCTTAACGGCAGAAGCATTGATTTTTCAAAATGCGCCCCCCAGCCGGGCGATGATCCGCCTTGCCCGTTCTCATTTAGAAGCATGTTTCACGTGAAACATCGGGCCAAGCCTAGGCTTTTTTTCGATGGAAACGATTGGCTGAAATACCCCAATTCTCCCCCCATCAATCAGCTTGATTGCTGGATTACCTGGACCAATAAAAATACTAACGAGGTTATTAAAGCCAATCTTCATAAATCGCCCCTTTATTCCGGGAAAATAAAATCAATCGGGCCCAGGTACTGCCCTTCATTTGAAGACAAGGTCGTAAAATTTCCGGAAAAAGACCGGCATCAGATTTTTCTTGAGCCTGAAGGGTATAATACAAACGAATTTTACGCCAACGGACTTTTTACGAGCATGCCGGAACATGTGCAGATGCAAGTCTTAAAAACCATTCCCGGACTTGAGGCCGCGGAAATCATCAGGCCCGGGTATGCCGTGGAATACGATCTATGCCCCCCGACCCAGCTAAAACCGACCCTTGAAACAAAAATCATCCCCAGCCTTTATTTTGCCGGCCAAATAAACGGGACCACTGGTTACGAAGAGGCGGCTGGTCAAGGTTTCGCGGCCGGCATCAACGCGGCTCTTAAATATTTGGAACAAGAGCCTTTTGTTTTAAGAAGAAGCGAGGCTTATCTCGGGGTGCTCATTGACGACCTGGTAACCAAGGGCGTTGACGAGCCGTACCGGATGTTTACCTCAAGGGCTGAATACCGTCTGCATTTAAGATGGAGCAACTCTGATTTAAGATTAATGGATTATGGCTTTAAGTTCGGGATGATTTCGGAAAAGATTTATTCGCTTTTTGAAAAATACCGCACCGCTGTTTCCCTGGAAAAAATTTCTGACAATGATTTCGGGCCGTGGACGCGGGAAAAAATTGAGAGAGAAATCATGGTCCAAAACAAATATAAAGGTTACCTGATCAGGGAAAAACAGGATATTGACCGCATGGAAAAATTTGAAAATGTCAAAATACCCGGCTCTTTTGATTATAAGCCCTTGGCCGGACTGCTGACTGAAAGCCGCCAGAAACTTCAGCGCATCCAGCCAAGAACCCTTGGCCAAGCCAGGCGGATACCAGGGGTTACGCCTTCTGACGTGCAAATCCTTTGGGTATACCTGGAAAAAAACCGGCGGGAACATCTTAAAGCTTGATGTTTCACGTGAAACTATTGCAATTTTTTTTTAATTTATCTAAATTATTATAAAAATGGCTCAAATTATTGCGGTTGTCAATCAAAAAGGCGGGGTCGGAAAAACAACAACTACTTTGAATTTGGGCGTTTCTTTGGCAAAATTATCAAAAGAAATTTTGATAATTGATCTTGACAGCCAAGCTAATCTTACCAGCGGCCTTGGTTTTTCCGCAGAAGGCCATTATGACATCTCTGACGTGCTGTTGGATCCTTCCTTGGTTTTTTCCGCTTTGGTGCAGACAAAAACCG
>JACQWW010000157.1 GCA_016209025.1 Elusimicrobiota bacterium
TGGTCAAAAAGAAAAAAAGAAAAAAGAAAAGGCCCAAAAGATTTCCCTTGGGAATCAAACCAAGCATCACGCCGAAGGCAAAGCCAGCGGCTGTGGCCCCGGGGCTTTTTTGGCCCCTTAAAATCGCAATGAGTCCTTTGATTAAACCTACGCCCATATAATTTTAATTTTGACTACTCGTGTCCCTTCTCTGTCATTCCCGCGAAAGCGGCCAAGACCTCAGGACTTATCTCCGTCCCCGAAGCTCTGCGAAGCGGGGCGGGAATCCAGTCTGGATGCCCGCCTACGCGGGCATGACGAACTTGAGTAGTTGCTTTTAATTTTAAATTTTAAATTTCCGGTTTCTGGTTTTTTGTTTTAAATATCCGCCATCCCAAACAAACTCCAAGATATAAAAAAATAGGCTGAACAAGCCATCCGATAACAGCCAAAACATTCATGACAGGACTCGTGTAAGTCGGTATCATCTCAGCAGGAACAACGCGAAGTCCCATCAAATAGCCGTTCCACATGAAGTCATTACCCAGGCCTTTCGCGGCAAAATGCGGATGGTCAAAATACATCATGGGGCCGAAAATCCAAAAGACAAGCTGAAAAACGGCGCAAGCCCAAAAAACGAATTTTTGATTCCCTTTGAGAAATTTCGCGGCGATCAAAACGGCGCCGATGCCGAAAACAAGCATGGTGGGCGGATCAACGATAAAAGTGCGCAGGGTGGCGCGCCCCAACCAGCGAGTGACGCGGAGACGCGGAGACGCGGAGACGCGGAGATCGACAATCCCCCCGCCGCCGTGTCGCCACGTCCCCGTGTCGCCGCGTCCCCGTGTCATTGCCTTAAGATTGCCCAATTGGTTTTTTCGTAGTGCTCGACAACGCCGGGCAGCGCTTCTCGCGTGTCCGGCCATTTGAGCCGGTATCCGGTCGCCAGCAATTTTCTGTTGCTGAGAATGTGGTTTTTTATGGCATAAAGGGCGCTGATCCTGTCATAGCTGGCAAACCCCCCCTTCAACTTGGCTCTAAGCTCTTCGGCCATGCCTGAAAGTTTAAGAAGAAAAGGCGGGGCGTGAAAAATGGGCACGTTCCATGTTTTTTTTCGCGTGGGCAAGGCCCATGTCTTAAAAATGCGAGCCATAAGTTCAAGCAGCTCAAAACCGGAAATAAGATAATTATCCGCCAGGTTATAAATCTGACCGGCCGCCTCGGGTCGTTGAGCGAGATAAATAGCGGCCAAAGCAACATCGTCAACGTGCACATGGGAAATATACGTCTCTTTATAGCCTGCGACTGCTCTGGCAACCCCTTTTTTAAACAAATGTAAAACGTGCGTCATGCCGTTGGGCGTGCCTGGACCATAAATATCGCCCGGCCGCACCGTCGTGACCTCAAGCAGACCTTTGGCCGCCCCGCTCCGCAGCCCTTGGAGCGGAGCCCAAGGACCCAGAAGCGCCTGTGGCGCGAAGGGAGCTCCAGGGACGGAGTTACGGCCAGCCCCCAAAGAAAAGGCAGAGCCTTGGGGACGGTCAGAGACCGATGCCATGGCCGAGAACTCTTCGCCGACTTTTTCCTGCTGCCTCTTGCTCCAGGCATAATTTTCTACAAGCCCATCCTCGTTAATCGGACAAGTTTCGTCTTTGACAAGCTTGGGATCGTCCCAAAAACCATAAACAGTTGACGAACCCCAGTTGATCAGCCTTTTGACGCCATGCTCAACCATTGCTTCGCACAAATTTCTTGTGCCCTGAACATTGACCCGGTGAATCAAGTCCCTGGGAACGCCGTATTTAAAAAGCGCCGCCGTGTGAAAAACGCAATCAAGAGAAGGATCGAGACAGCGCCTTACGCTTTCCTTGTCCGTCAAATCCGCGCCGATAAAACGAACTTTTCCCTTGAAAGTAAAACGCTCTTCGAGCTTCGGCAGGTCAAGGGCGATCGTCTCAACGCCCTTATTTAAAAGCTCGTGGATCAAAACCGACCCGACAAATCCGCCTCCACCCGTGACAAGCGCCTTTTTCATATCGCTGTGATTATATTTATAATCAAAGCAAGATACAGGCTTCAATGGCCCTTTCTGACCGGAGTCAAGACATCGTATAGGTGACCCCCGGGGACCACTTTCTTTGACACAGCTAATCAAAAAGAGAAGGCTAAGTTGAAACAGGAAGTAGCATAGTTCGTTTTTACCTAATCGTTAGATAAAGGGGGATTTATGAAAAGTGTCATGCTATTGTTATTTTTAGCAATAGGGGTTTTCCCGATCCCTGCCGAGTGAAGATTTGACCCCTAGCTCCCCTAGCTTAACAGATTCGGGGCAGTTGTTCGCCGGAGAGCATTTCCACCACGCGGGTGCCGCCGATTTTGGTTTTCATGATGACCAAGCCCGGCCTTTCCGGCACAATTTCGCCGATGACAACCGCATTTTTTCCCAGCGGATTTCGCCGCATGCGCTTTAAAACCTTTTGAGCCGCCTCTTTGGCGACAATAGCGATGAGCTTGCCTTCGTTGGCCACTTGAAAAGGGTCAAGCCCCAGGATTTCACAGACGCCCATGACCGCCTCTTGAACAGGAATTTGATCTTCGTAAATTTTAATGCCCACGTTGGAGCTTCTGGCGATTTCATTCAAGGCGCTCGATAGGCCGCCACGTGTCAGATCGCGCATAACATGAACTTTTGTCCCGCTCCGCAGCACTCCGGGGACGGAGCTTGGGCCAGAGTCCCTGACCGTGCCGGCATCCAGAATGTCTTGCGTGAGATCATGGAGCGCGGCGCAGTCGGACTCGATCGGCGCACGGCCAAGGCCCCCGGCACTATCTCCGCCCTCGAAGCTCGTCGTGTCCCCCTGGGACTCCAAACGTCCCAGACCTCCGGAATGGGGCTGCGGAGCGGGGTCGAAAGAAAGCCCTTCCCTGGTAATCATAATGGCGATGCCATGGCGGGCAATGTCCCCGTTCAAGATGACAACATCCCCGGGTTTGGCCTGGTCAGCGGATATTTGAACAGGCTTCTCTATTATGCCCAGGCCGGTCGTGGTGACGAACATTTTGTCGCATTTGCCCCGGTTGACGACCTTGGTGTCGCCGGTAATAATGGCCACGCCGGCGTCTTGGGCTGTTTTTTTCATTGATTCCACGACCCGGGCCAATGTTTCGATCGGCAGGCCTTCTTCTAAAATAAAAGCGCAGGCGAGAGCCACTGGCCTCGCGCCGCTGACCGCCAAATCATTGATCGTGCCGCAAACCGCGAGCTTGCCGATGTCGCCGCCCGGAAAAAACAAGGGATCAACCACGAAAGAATCGGTTGTTATGGCAAGGCGTTTGCTGCCAAAATCCAAAACAGCGGAGTCGTTTAATGTTTTTAAATCATCCGGCAACAGCCGCCGGAGCACTTTGTTTATGAGTTCATCCATCAATCTTCCGCCCGATCCATGGCCAAGAAGGATGTTTTTGGTTTGAATATCGGGCATGGGGCAAGCCGGGGAAATAATTTGTCCTTTCATCGTGATGGCGATAAAAATCGTTCCGTGTTCACCTCGATCTCTTCGCGGCTACGTTATGTGTCCGCCGTATTCGTGCCATATCTGGCAAGCGCCTTCGCTGGAAACCATGCAGGCGCCCACGGGATTTTCCGGTACGCATTCTTTGCCGAAAAGGCGGCAGTCTTTCGGTGTTTTAAGGCCTGTCATGATACTGCCGCAGATGCATCCGGACGGGAAAGGCCTTGACGCTGTCTCCCTTTTAAGTTTGTTCAGATCAATTGTAAAACGCTTGCGGCTGTCCAGGTGGCCGTATTTTGCGCGGATTCTGAGGTTTCCGTTTGGTATATGGGTTATGCCCCTCCAGTTTCCTCCCTGCATCTCAAACGCTTCCCATAAGAGCTTTTGAGCCTGGAGATTGCCTTCGGCTGTCACACAGCGCGGGTAAGCGTTGACCACGACGGCTTTTTTGTCGCGGATAAGACCAAGAAGCTGTGCCAGGGCCGCTAAAATATCCAGGGGCTCAAAGCCTGCTACGGCCACCGGAATTTTATGACGTTCGGCAAAACCTTCGAATACTTTCCATCCGGTGATAATGGCGGCGTGTCCCGCGGCCAGAAAGCCCTCGATTTTGGTATTGGGCACCTGGGCCACGATCTCCATGGCGGGAGGAACGTATTTATGGACGCAAAGCACGGAAAAATTTTTCGGGGGATTGGAAAGTATCACGGCGGCCGTTGCCACGGCCGTCGTCTCAAAGCCGGAAGCGAAAAAAACCGTTTCTTTTTGGGTTTTTTGGGCCAATTCCACCGCCTCGGCCGGGCTGTAAACGACCTTGACATCGGCTCCTTGGGCCTTGGCTTGATCGAGCGATTTAACCGAACCCGGCACTCGCACCATGTCCCCGAACGTCGCGATCGTAACACCCTGTTGGGCGAGTGCCACGGCCTCGTCAATTTCAGGGGCATCCGTCACACAAACCGGGCAGCCCGGCCCCATGATGACGTTTAAATTTTTGGGCAGAAGGCTTCTTAAGCCGAAGCGGGCGATGCTTTGCTCGTGGGTTCCGCAAACATGCATGATGTAGACTTCCCGGCCGATTTCATAGCAGAGTTTTTCAATGGCATGGCCCAGAGCTTGAGCTTTTTCCGGATCCCGGAATTCCAAAAAAGGGTTGGCCGCTCTTTTGTCCCTCGGCCTTATTGGCCTTATTGGCGTCATTGGCTTTATTGGCCTTCTGCTTGGATCAGCTCATTATACAGGGCCAGGGTTTCCTCGGCTTCTTTTTCGGGAATCCTGCGAAGGGCAAAACCGACGTGAACCAGGACATAATCGCCGGGCTTGACCGGTTCGTCAACCGTATCAAGCCGCACTTGGCGCCTGGCGCCCCAAAAGTCAGCCACGGCCACGGAGCCGTTAACCTCAATAATGCGTCCCGGCGCGCCTAAGCACATAAATTTTTACGGCTGTTCCTTCGTGCGTATTCTATTATTTATTTGGGCTTCCAGAGCAAATTTCACTAAAATGCCCTTTTCGAGAAATGGGCATTTCATGAGACTAAAGTCCTAATCTTTGGTCCAAAAGACCCTAGGAGAAAACCCGCGGGCCGCTTATAATTTATCTATAAGTTCAGCCTTGTTGTTGAAAATTTTTTAAGGCGAACAAAAAAATCGAGGAGGACCGAATAGAAATGAAACCAAAAACAATCGCAGTTCTCGCCATCATGGCTTTGGCCGCGCCGCTGTTCGCTGACACGGCGGAACAAATGGCTGATCAGGCCAGACAGCCTTTCGGCGAATCAGGCCAAATGCAGGCGGTCTCTGACCGTGCTTGTGGCCTCTGGCACCCTTCAAGCGCCGAAGCCGCTCAGCTGCGCATGGAGCGCATTGAGAGGCGAATTGACATGCGTCTTGATCGCCAACAGCAAGAACAAGAGCAGACGGCTGTCGAAGCGCCGGTCATGGTTGAAAAAAATCCATCGGTCAGCAAGACCGTCGGGACACGAAATCTGCCCTCGGCTTTAAAGCAGGGCGGCTGGATTGGCGGCCTTGCCGGAGGCGTCCTGGGCGCCGTGACTGGCGGTGTTGTCGGCGGCGTTCTCGGCGGAGGCCTATGGGCCTTTGGCGGCGCTGCTTTGGGTCTTGTCGGCGGCGGTCTGGCCGGCATAGGCCTTGGCATATTTCTTGCTTGGCTCTTGGGGTGAGATAGGAATAATTCATAGTTTTCCCAACCACCCTCCCCTATCCCTCTCTCCTTGTGGGAGAGGGCAGGGTGAGGGGAATTGAAATTTTTCGTCATTCCGGCGGAAGCCGGAATCTAGACTAATAATAAAGGAGGCACGAAATCGTATGAAAAAATCAATGGTCAGCGTGTTGTTTTTGGCTTTGATGCTTACGACAGGGCAAGCTCAATGGGCCAATGCCACCGGCACCCGCGATTCCGGTGAAATCACGGTTGTCGTCAACTGCGTTCAACAAGGAAATTGCCCTGAGTCAAGCGCAGGAAACCAGCCAGATGAGCCGCGAGCGCCCATTCATCATCCTGTGCGGCTGAGCAATGCCTGCGTCTTCTATTGGCCCCAGCAGGCGGTTGCCGCTAATGTCGGCGGCCAAGCCGTTGAGGATGTTTTTTGCCTTAGGACGCAGAATTACCGTCCGGCCTGGTGGCGGACAAAAGCCCAGGAAGTCAAAAAAGCGGCCGAGGGTTCTGTTACTCTTGTGCAAGCCGTTATGATGATTGATTCGGCTGGCAGTTTTTCAAGGAACGCCCATGAGGCGTTGTCCACAGCCCTGCGAAAATATGCCACCGAAGGCCGGACGAACTGGGGATCGGAAACCTTTGAAACCTTCAACCGAAGAAACGGGAGGCTTTTGGAGCAATTGCCGCTGTTTCAAAGCCAAAGCGCGGAGATTGTCAATGGGCTCAAGGAAACACTAAAAACCATTCATAATCAACAGGGTGTCTTGTTCGAGTCAGTTGTTAGGGCTTGTAACGAGCTTCCCGATGTCGCAGAAAATCGTATTAGAGGCTATAGGTGGCACTCTTTTCCCGAAGTCAGTTCATATGGCGTACAAGGATGTGTTTCTTCTGACCTGCCGCCGCAAAGACGTCAGTGTTTTACCAGCAGTCTGCCGGAACTTAGGATTACTCCATATATCGGTAGGGTACTAAGGACATGCACTGGTTGGGGGGGATATGATTTTCCGGTGGTGAATTATCTCCTGTCCGACGATGTAAAAGAACAGGTCAAAGACGGCCTCGTCAGCATTTATGAGCAAGGCGAAGAGCTTTTTGACTATCTCTGGGTTTCCGAGGACCAGCCGGAGGTTGAACAAGAATAAAAAAAGGTAACCGCTCAGGTCGTCATTCCGGCGAAAGCCGGAATCCAGGCTGGACACCGGCTTTCGCCGGTGTGACGAACAGAGAGGAACCCGAGTAGTTACAAAAGGAGAAAAGTATGAGTAAATTATTGAGCGTTATTTTGTTAGTTTCCTGGCCGTTAATGGCCGCGGTTCCGACCCCGCCGCCTGTGCCGGAGGACTCGCTTCGGATTGGTGAAGCCAGCCGCACGGGAATGGTGGTTGATGAAAACGGCTACCTGGTGCCTGACGTAAGGGTCTTTCCTGGGCAACCTTTGTTTTCACAAGCCATGACTACCTTTGACGGGGCAGGGCAAGCCGCAGGTTCCGAACAAACGCCTATCAGCGTTGAAGACGGCGTGGCACTGATAAGCCGAACCGATGAAATAACCGGCTACGGCACGCGCGGCGGACACGAAAGATGCAGCCGCGCGCGCTTTGACCCCAGCCTTGAATCATGCCACGAGACTCCGCTGACAAGAGTTGCAGAGCACCGCGTGACCAACAACTACCAAATTGTTGACCGCGGGGAATATGCCGACTCAGAAAGACATAAAGGTGCGGTTATCGGAGCTTTGGCCGGCGCCGGAGTAGGAATTGTCGTTGGTGTTTTGTTGGCTTTGCTTACGGGAGGCGTTGCCGTCCTGCCCATGGTTCTTGGTGGTGCGGCGGCCGGATTAGGCGGTGCTAGCCTTGGAGCCGTTGCCGGCGGAGAAGTCGCCCAAAATGATGCCGAGGCAAAGCCGGAAGAATTCACCGAAACAGAAAATTATACGGAATCAGTATAAGGAGAAAAAATCAAAATGAAAACAAAAATATTGACAGTTCTTGCTATCGTCGGTCTGGCGGCTCCGTTATTTGCCGATCAGGCGCAAGTTCCTATAAACTCAGATGAGGCGGCGCAGGCGCGCATGGATCGCATTGACCGGCGCATTGACGCGCGCCTTGACCGCCAGGAGCGGCAAGCGCAGGAAGAGCAAGCAAGCGCAAGCGTAAATAATCCGGATGAGGAAAGCGTGCTTGCCCAGGAAGCTATGGCCACTTTTGACGGGGCTCAAGGCGAATCAGCATCCCAGTCCCAGCCTATTTCGGTTGAAGACGGCGTAGCCTTAATGAGCCGGACGGATGAGGTGACCGATAGTTACGTCAGGCCCGCGCACAGGACGTGTCATCATGGAATGAAGGGCTCGGCCCGTTCATGCCGGAGAATACCTGCCGCCACGGTTGAGGAGCACCGGGTGACCAGCAATTACCAAATCGTTAACCGCGCGGAATATGTCAGATCCGAAAGAGAAAGAGGCGTTTTAATCGGCGGCCTGATTGGCGGCGGAGCGGGTCTGGCAGCCGTTGTGATTTTAGGAGCCTGTGTTTTTCTGAGTCCTGCTTTGATCGTCATCTTTTTAAGTGCGGGCGCCATTGGCCTGGCGGTTGGCAGTGGTATTGCTAAGAAAAACGCTCGTAATAAACCCCAGGAATTCACCGAAACGGAAAATTACACGGAATCAGTATAAAGGAGAAACAAATCGCAATGAAATCAAAAACAATCGCAGTTATCGCAATCATGGCTTTGGCCGCGCCGCTTTTTGCGGATCAGGCGGAGGAGATGGCCGATCAAGCCAGGCAACCCTTCGGCGAATCAGGCCAAATGCAAACGGAGGCCGCGCAGTTGCGCTTGGAGCGGCTTGACCGCAGAACCGACGCGCGCCTGGAGCGCCAACAACAGGAACAACCGGGCGCCGGGCAAACTGTTCCGGAAAGAGAAACATGCAGGAGATGTTTTACCAGTTATGACAGCGGACGCTACTGGGGGGATACGAAACTTTCGAGCCTAATCATTTTAATGGGCTTGGCGGGCTTCGCCGGATTTGCCGGCGGCTGTATAGGCGGGGTAGCCGCCTGGGGCACGGTCGGAGGGCTTTTGGGTCTCGCAGGCATGGCCGCCGGCGCCGGCCTTGTGGCGCTTATTGCTTACTTGACCTGCGTTGCCGGCTGGCATGGCTCGGAATCCGAAGAGAACTGCCGCTAAAATGAAAACAAAAACTGCGGCAATTCTTGCCGTCATAAGTCTGACGGCGCCGTTACTTGCAGATCAAATGGAAAATACAGCGAGTCAACTATCAGCCTATTTTGCAGGCAACAGCGCAGGGCAAATCTTCAGGCATTTTGTTTGCCGCGCCTAAAGTTAAAACGACTTTCGGCGTTTTGACGAAACAAGCGGCGTCCGCCGGTCAAACTGCCGCCGATGCCCAGCAAACAAATGCCGGTTCCGACGAAGATGTCAATGCGTTTAAAAGCGAGCTTAGCCGGCGTATAGACTCTTTGGGCCAGGAGATGCTGGAAGTATTTACGCCTACCAGCAACCATTCGGCCATTATTGGGCAGCTGCGGGATTTGCGGGATACCGAGGAATATGAAACCTGCGCCGACCCGGGCTTCTTTGATTCCCATTCCGACCAAATTCGGGCCTGTCTTAAGTTGGCTCGGAAAGTCGAGGAATTGGCGGGGCTGGACTCTTCGGAAATCGCCCAGAGAAATCAGCGGGTTCGGCGGGCCGAAACAGAGCTTTTAGATTTTCTACTGGAAGCCGATGAAGGCTCGGATCACCAGGAGTTTGGCCGGCAGGAATACCAAAAACTGGTTGATCGTTATAACGAATACAACAGGGCAATGAACAGGCTCGCCCAATCTCATTTGGATCGTATGCAGAGTCATTGCGGGTCCATGTCATATGGCGAGGGCGAAGCCTGCGCCATAGGAGAACTCCCTACCCCTTGAGGTACTGCAGGGCGACGGCGGCGATAAGAAGGCTCAGAAGAGCGCGGATTGTTTTTTCGGAAATGAACTTTTGGAAGCGCGCCCCGCAATAGACTCCCAAAAAGCCCCCGGCTCCGAAGGATAAACCAAGCATCCAGTCAGGCGCGACCGACATGCCGGGGCCGGCAAAATAAGGCATGATCCAGGAGTAAACAGCCACTCCGATAATTGATGTGACAAAAGTTCCCAAAAGCGTGGCGCCGGCAACCGCATAAAGCGGCAATCCGAAAAATACGGCGCAGAAAGGGGCGATAATGGCCCCGCCGCCGATGCCATAAGTGCCGCCGACCACGCCCACAACAAGGGAAAAAACAAACAAAGCCGAAGGGTTGAAAGAAAAGCGCTCTTCCCAAAATTCAAATTCATATTTTTGAGAAGTAAAACTTATCGTTTTGACCACCGCTTCCGGCGACAAGCCGGCTTGAAGCGTTTGCCCCCCGCTGTTTTTTAATTCTTTTATTCGTTGTTTGAATTTTTCCTCAAGAGCCGCAAGATTTTTATCTTTTTTCGCCAATAAAGCCTGATAGAACAGCTGGCCGGCGAGATAGAGCAGAACCAAGCCGGCAAAAAACTTGAAGGCCGCTGGATCAGGCAGATACTTGACGCGGATAATGGCCCCGGCCAGGACTCCGGGAAGGGTCCCGGCAATAATTATCCAGGCCAGGGGCCAGGCCATGCGGCCTTCCCGGCAATAACGGTATACGCCGCTTGGAATAGCCACGATGTTATAGACCAGATTGGTGGGACTGACCGAGGGCCCGGTAAAACCCAGCACGCTCATCTGAAAAGGCAGAAGAAGAAAGGCTCCGGAAACCCCGGCCGGCGAGGTAAAAAGCGAAATTAAAAAAGCGGCAAGAGGTGGGATTAAAAAGGAAGCCATGGGGTCAGGTCTTCATTTGTCATTTGTTGGCAGGAACTAAATGGCGGCCACGGCCTCTGGCCGTATCTCCGTCCTTGAAGCTCTGCGGAACAGGGCGGCCACAATTTGTTGTAACAAATGACAAATGAAGACCTGACCCCATGGCCTTTAATCGCCGTTGTGTCTTTTTTGTCTGTCGGAGAGCTCTTCTTTTTTCGCTTCCGCGATCTCGGCTTTGATTTTCATGGTCTTTTCATTGAATAAAGCGAAACGCAGCCACTGGAAACCGAATTTCAAAAGCTCTTTGTCATCGGATTTGATTTTTGCCGCGGTTTCCTCGTCAACATCGAATCTGTTGAAAAAACTGCTCCCAAAGACAAATTCCCTGAATTTGTCTGTATCGTAGCAGGTCATAAAGAACATCTCAATCTTTTGAGGCGTGAAAATCTGTTCGATGCCGATGAACTTGTGCAGGGTGATGTATTTGAAATCCCGGCCCATTTCGTCATATTCCGCGACCCCTTGATTTTCCATCCACCCGGCCACGGTCCATTTTTTAGGCTCGTTCAAACCTTTGCAGGCGGCTTCTTGCAGAAGAAAATAAAATTCTTCTTCAGCGGCGTTTTTTTCCTGCCTGGGCGAGGCCAAACCCAAAGGATACATCCGGCAGGCCCAGGGCCGGTCAGCGTAAACCTTACAGCCTTCCTTGGCGACGAAAGGACAGGTTTTGTTCTCGTTTTCTTCCATCTTGAGCATCACAACCGGATATTTCAGGTTCTTGTCAAAGGGCATGATGGTGTATTTTTTTAGAAATTCGCCGCTGGTTATAGCCAAGGCTTTTTTCAGGCGGATGATGTCATATGGCGTAAGAAAAATATTGATGTCCCGGCAGCAGCCGTTAAAACAGGGCACACCCGGATGGCAGGCGAAAGAAAATTCGCTTTCCTTGGCGAGCCGCGGGTAATCCTTGAGGATTTCTTCTTTGAATTTGGCTATTTCATCCATAGGGCAATGTCAGGGGAAGGGGTCAGGTCTTCATTTGTCATTTGTTACAACAAACTGTGGCCGCCCTGTTCCGCAGAGCTTCAAGGACGGAGATACGGCCAGAGGCCGTGGCCGCCATTTAGTTTCGGCCAACAAGTGACAAATGAAGACCTGACCCCTTCCCCTCCCCTTCCCCTGACCCCATTACCCGGGCGCCGCGAGGCGCCCGGGGGAGTCAAAGTTACTGATTCCTGATTGCTTAGCCTATTTTCAATAAATAGAGAGGATCGGCCTTTTGATCATCTCCCATTTTTTCTCATTCGGATGATAGGTGCAGTTGGCAAAGACCTTCCAATCATCCTTCATGGCCGGACGGTCCGACCTGAAGTAGTAACCCGGCCAGCGGGTCTCATCGCGGAACAAGATGGTCCGCATGTGAGCCTCAGCCTGCCAGGTGCGATGGATGTTCTCCCAACAGCGCAGGAGTTCATGAAGGGTGCCTGCGCCAAGCTTCTCCGAATCCTCTTTGAGCAATTCGAGAAGCTCCAAACCCTTGTTCAAGAGCTTTTCGCTGGTGGTGAAGTTGGTCGAGACCCCGCCTGCGTACTCATCCATGAGCTTTTGAAGCCGGAAGAGATACTGTTTGGGCCTGATGTAGTTCGGATTGACATCCGCATCGGTTGTCTCGCCTTTGTGGTTCTCAAAGAGCTCCAGGGGTCTGAGAATCCTTTCCTTGAGCGCCTCGATTTTGGCGTTGTCAATTTTGGGCATATTGGGATTCTCCACCGCGTAACGGACAGCGGACTTGGCCGCGATTCTTCCTTCGGCATGGGAGCCGGAGGAGAATTTGTGGCTGGAAGCGCCGGATGCGTCGCCCGCGGCAAAGAGGCCTTGGATGGTCGTCATGTTGGTATAGCCCCAGAAGTACTCTTTGGGAGCGATGTCTTCAGGACCGCTTAGCCACGCGCCGGAAGCGCCGGAGTGCGAACCGATAAAATACGGCTCACAAGCCGCGATTTCCGAGGGTTTTTCCTCAGGCATAGTGTTGGTCGCGGCCCACAGGATAGCCTGGGAAATGGTCATATCCAAAAAGTCTTCCCATGCCTCGGATTCGACTTCCTTAAGTTTTTGCTTGCGTTCTTTGGGATCAGACGTCTTGGCTACAATTGCCCCAATCGCCTGCTCCGTCCTCATATAGATAGGTCCCTTGCCGTCCTTGACATCAAGCATCATCAGCCAGTTTCTAAGATTGGCTGGAACCGGCTTGACCATGCCGTATGGCTTCCACTTTTCAAGCTCGGGTCTGCGGGTCTGCATGTAGTCCTCGCCTAATCCGTTGGTGGCGATAGATTTGAACAGCAGAAACCACGCGCCCACCGGGCCATAAGCATCTTTGAAGCGCACCGGAATAAAGCGCACTTCCTGACAGGTCATCTCTGCGCCGGCTTTGATGGTGAAATAGGCGCTGGCGCCGGAGTTAAACGGCGGATACCAGGAGCGTCCCAGGCCTTCGCCGCCGGAACGCGGCTTGAATACGTGCACGGCCCCGCCCATGGCCGCAATCACCGATTTGGCCTTAAAGACGTAGAATTTGTTTTCGCGCACGCTGAAACCCACTGCGCCCACGCATCTTCCTTCCTCGACCAGGGGCTCGGTGATGAAAACTCTCTCATACACATTTTCCGCGCCCAGGGCGTTTTTAGCGGCTTCCGCCACAATGACCTTGTAGGACTCGCCGTTGATCATCAACTGCCAGCGGCCCTCATGGACGTATTTGCCCTCTTTGTCTTTCCAAATGGGAAGTCCCCATTTCTCGAACAAATGGACGGTTGAGTCCACGTGCCGGGCAATATTGGCAACCAAGTCCTCGCGGGTGATGCCCATAAGGTCGTTGCGCACGTAATCAACGTAGTCTTTGATGGTATTCTGGCCGTCTTTGACGCCGACGTACTGATTGATGGCCGATAGTCCCATGGCCACGGCGCCTGATCGGTCCATTGACGCTTTGTCAACTAAAACGACTTTTTTGCCGTTTTTCTTGGCCCAGAATGCGGCTTCCACGGCCGCGCCGCAAGCCGCCATGCCGCCGCCCAGAATCAGGACATCGCTTTGCACTTCTACTGTTTCGAATTTTTCCATATTTGCAATCCTCCTATGCTACCGAGGCCAGGGCCTTCACCGGCGGAAGCTCTTTCATTCCGCTTGAAGCGGGCTCGGTGAAAAGCAGCTGGCTTTTAAGATCGTCGGTGGAGGAAAAACCTCCGTCCGGCACCGCCGATCCTTCCGGGGTGGTCCTGATCGGAAACTTGAACCTTTTTAGGCTCCCGTTGCGAAACTTAACCGTCCACATGATGGAGTCAGAGCTTCGCAAAGGCGTAACACTCGCTCCCATAGGGACAAAATCGGCATAACTTCGCACTTCCATCGCCTGCACCGGGCAGATTTTCACGCAGCACATGCACTCCCAGCACATGGCGGGGTCCTGGTTGTATGCCTTTTTTGTCTCCTTATTGAGAACCATCAAGTCGTTCGGGCAGGCATGCTGGCAAGCGGTCTTGTCCAGAGCCTTGCACCCGTCGCACTTGCTGGCAATAACGTAACTTGGCATTTAACCTCCTTATTGGTTTGTTGTTTTTGTTTATTATCTTAGAGCGGCCCCGGTCGCGTGACCGTGCAGCTTTATCTCGACTTTTTCAGTCAATCCGGCGTAATACTTACGCAGAATCTCAAGAACTTCGGGACGGCTGAATTCCTTGGGCACTTCTCCGTTTTCCGACAAGGCCTTGCGCAGGGCCGTTCCGCTTAAAAGCAAACGGTCCTCCTTGCCGTGGGGACAGGTCTTCATCGAGGCCATGCCGCCGCATTTGTAGCACCAGAAGGTAAGATCAATAGGCAGCATTTTGCATTTCAAGGCCCCGTCCCAGAGCTTGTGGTAGGCTTCCTGCGCGTCAAAGGCGCCGTAGTAGTTGCCCACTCCGGCATGATCGCGTCCCACGATCATGTGAGTGCAGCCGAAATTCTGGCGGAACAGGCCATGGAGCAGTCCTTCGCGCGGGCCCGCATAGCGCATATCGAGCGGATAACCGCCGACCACCACCCTTGATTTGTCGAAGTAATGTTCCACCAGGGTGTTGATGCATTCCACTCTCACGTCCGCCGGTATGTCGCCGGGCTTGAGATTGCCGACGAGCTGATGGATGTAGATGCCGTCGCTGACTTCAAGGGCGATTTTCGCCAGGTATTCATGGGAGCGGTGCATGGGGTTTCTTAATTGAAGGGCGGCGATCGTTTTCCAGCCCTTTTCCTCGAAAACCTTGCGGCTCTCCGACGGCCTTTGATAAAGGCCCGCGAATTTTTCCGGAAAATAGCTCTCGGAAAGGACTTTGACGGTGCCGGCGATGTTCCATTCTTTCTGGCTCATGACCATGGCCACCCCGGGATGCTCTTGGTCGTTGGTGTTGAAGACGTTTTTGCACTCGAAAGCTTTGTCAATTTTGTAGGAATCGGCCGCTTTCATGACCGCCATGATCTCTTTGGTTTCCTCGGAGACAAGGGCGATCTCGGTCCCTGAAGAAATTTTTTCGCTATGGGACAAAGTGATGGGAATGGGCCAGAAAATGCCGCTGGTCATTTTCATGGTTTCGCAGACGCCCTTCCAGTCGTCATGACCCATAAAGCCGTCAAGCGGGGTAAATCCCCCGATGCCCAGCATGATAAGGTCTCCGGTTTCGCGGGTGGTGGCCGTCACCTTGGCAAGCGTTTGAGCCTTCTTCAAAGTCTCTTGGCGCTCCTGGCCTTCGAGAAGAAGAATTTTCAGCTGGTCCGCTCCGTGGGGTGAGATCAATTGTGTTTTGGTCATTTTTGGTTTTCCGCCTTTTTATTTAATTTTGTTTTATGAGCCTGCTTGCTCTATTGTTTCTTCCAGCACCGGCTGTCTTATTTTGTATTTTGTGGATGAAACAAAAAAATTCTGGCTAATTTCCTTGACCATGTCAATAACCGCCTTGATGGCCGTCATACTAATTTATGATGTCCGTCAAGAATCTCAACAAAAAGGGGCGTTTTTCGCCGTTCCGGCCCCGCCGGAACAGTAAAATGGAATTTACTGCCGGTCTATTTCCTTTTTAATTTGACAGGGCAGGCGCCGGTTTTGTTAAACTAAAATCAGCTGTTCACGTGAAAATCTTGAATCAAGGGGAGGAAAACATGCCAGTAGCCAAGTTGGAAAAAGAGGAAATCTTCAAGTTCCTGCGGCCGGAGCAGGTCAATCGTCTAAGCAGTGTTTCCCAGGTCATCGCTTTCAAGGCCGGGGATACGGTTTATCACCGGGGAGCCAAGGCCAGCTCTTTTTACATCGTGCTTAAAGGCCAGGTGGCCCTGCGCCTGCCGGTAAAAGAGGGGGCCAGCATTCCCATTGACGAGCTTACCGCGGGAAACATGTTCGGTGGCTGCGTTTCTTTTGCCATGGACTCCTATACTTTGAGCGCCCAATGCACCGAGGACTCCAAGCTCCTGAAAATCGAGGCGGCGGCCTTAAAAAAACTCATGGACGACGATCCTTTATTAGGATACAACATCCAGTCCAAAATATCGGAGATTTATTTCAAGCGCTACGTCCAGACCATGGAGAAGCTCCAGGCCATTATCATGAACATGCCGCTGTCACTGGACTAAATCCTCAAAAATTTTACTGAGAACCGGACCGCTTTTGTCCTGGAGAAGTTTTTTCCAGTCCACGCGGATGAATTTTTCGTAGCAGGCCGCCTGTTTAGCTGGGGCTCTGGGGTGGAGCCGGCGGACCTTTTCGCGGAAAAGGGCCGCGGCTTCGGCGATTTGGTTCCAATGCTCCGGAAAAATATCCTCAAGAATGGCGCGCAGGTGGCCGGCCAGAAAAGGCGATTTGCCGTCGGTTGAGACCGCCACGCTTAGACTGCCGCGCTTGAGCACCGCAGGAAAAACAAAGTCGCACAAAACAGGATCATCGGTCACATTGACCAGGACCCCGGCTTCTTTGGCGTCTTGGGCCGCTGTCTGGTTGACCCGGCGCTCGCTTGTCGCTGAAATCACCAGGCTGTATTGCGAGGCTTCCGGAGATTTATATTCGCGTTTATGAAGGGTCAGCCTGCCTTTTTTTGCGAAATACTCGATTTTCTCCGCCGGGTCAGGGGCAATGACCGTGATTCGGCATTAATAGTCAAGCAGGTTCTCGATTTTGCGCAGGGCGACCTGGCCCCCGCCGATCACCAGGCATTTTTTGTCCTTTAAAGAAAGGCTGATCGGCAGATAGGTAAGCAATGGCAATGGGGTCAGGTCTTCATTTGTCA
>JACQWW010000158.1 GCA_016209025.1 Elusimicrobiota bacterium
AAAGGGCCGTGATTGCGGCCGTTGGTTTTGTCATGCCAAAGAGGGGGCTGGTGGGCAAAACGCACAAGCGCGAGAACCGTGGCATAGGAAGGATTAGAGGCGATGTCCGCGGGAGTCATTATTCCCTCGAGCTGGGGAAGCCCCAGCCTGGAAGGAACGTTCAAAAGCTCGGTGCTGGCCTCGATGATACCGCGAAGCTGTGATCCGCCGCCGGTCACGATCACCCCGCCCGGCACGATAACTTCCAGCAAGCCGGAAGTTTCCAGGTCTTTCTGGATCATCACAAAAATCTCTTCAAGCCTCGGCTGGAGGATTTCAATGATCGCCCTTTTTTTCGCCCGGCGGACCTCCCGGCCGTCAATGCCGTGATACTCGACTTCTTCGTCGGAAGAAACCAAGTTGGTCAGGCAGGCGCCGTGCTCCTCCTTGAGGCGCTGGGCGCTTAAAAGCGAGGTGCGCAGGGCATAAGCCAGATCGCGCGTTAAGGCGTCGGAACCGACCGAGAGTTCCTTGGAATGGCGCAATGATCCTTCGGAATAAACCCCGAGCCCCAGGGTTTGTCCCCCTAAATCCAGCAAAAGACACCCCTGCTCTTTTTCCTCCGGAGTGACGACCGCTTCGCCCAGGGCGAAAAGTCCGTAGGCAAGGCGGTTGGCGCGAAAGCCGGCCTGAGCCACGGCTTTAATGATGTTGTTTAAATGAGAGGCGGTGGCCGTAAGAATATGGACGTCGGCCTCGAGAAGCGAGCCTTCCATACCCACCGGATTGGGCACTCCTTTTTGGCGGTCCACCCAAAAATCCTGGGCAATGACATGGAGAACCTCGCGGTCAGGAGACATGGGCACCGCATGGGCGATATTTAAGACGCTTTCCACGTCGGCCGCGGTGATTTCCTTGTCGGTCCGGGCGATGTTGAAAGCGCCCTTATTGTTGAAGCTTTGGATATGATTGCCCCGCACCGTCAAGAGCAGTTCGTCAACCGGGGCCATGTCCGCGTCCTTGACCCTTTCTTCGCACAGCTCAACGGCCTGGGCGATGGAGCGGGCCGTTTCCGGAATGCTGACCACCACCCCGCCTTTCAAACCGTGGCATGGCACCTGGGCCCCGGTAAGAACTTGGATGTTTGATTTTACAAGGTCCTCGCGGGCAAGGATAGCGGCAATCTTGGAACTGCCGACATCAAGAGCGCATAAGGTATTAGCTTTGGACAATTATTCTCCCCTCATCAGCCGGCACAGCATCAATATATCTAAATTTTTCATTTTTTTCCCGAAGGTCGGCCAAAATGACGGCAAGGCGCCGCAGGACCGCATCCATGCAACCGGCATCCAAGACATCGGAGCCGGCGAATTCGTAACTCCTGGCGCAATTGTCGGAAAAGACAAGATGGGCCGGGCCGAAACGCTCAATCTTCGCCAAACGGCAGGAACCGTCCAAAAAAGCGGACATGGTTTCGGCGGCCTTTAAAATTCCGGAAAGCAGGGGGACTGCGGCATCCGGCGGCACAACGAGCAATTGCTCTTTTTCAAAATCGGGCCGGCAAGGGAAACTCACTGCCTGCCGGTCAAGGCATTTTGTTTTGCCCCGCACCGCCACCCTGGCCGCCGCGGACCTGAAAGTAAAATCAAAACGGACTTTGCCGTCAACAAGAAGGGTCTTCCGGCGTAAACGGATTTCTTCAAGAGATGGGTATTTTTCGAGCAAATCTTCGATAAGTTTGCCGGAATTTAAGGCGCACCAAAGCCGATGGCGGCCCATCCAGGCTGATTTAATGTCCACAGCCGCCGGCACCTCGATTTCTCCGATTTCAAAACTGTTGACAAAAAATACCGGCGAACGCGCGGCTTTGACAGCGGCCCAGCCGGCGCCGGCTAAAACAAAGACTCCCAGAGCCGATTTAAAAACAATCGCCAACAAATGCTTCCTGTGCCAGTTCTGCCATTTTTTGCGGGGATGGAATTTCATGGCTCGAATTCGCCGAGGAGCCTGACTTCAGGCTCAAGCGCGACTCCGAAGCGTTCTTTGACCGCTTCTTGAATTTTCTTCATCAAAGCGAGAACGTCTTGCGCTTTGGCCCGGCCGCGGTTGACGATAAAGCCGGCATGGAGCGCGGACACCTCGGCGTCGCCGGCTCGCGCCCCTTTTAAGCCCGCGGCTTCGATCAGGCGGGCCGCATAATCATTCGGCGGATTTTTAAAAAACGAACCGGCGCTTTTCAGGCCGATGGGTTGGGCGTCTTTTCGCCGCTTCATTAATTCTTTGATCGAAACGATCACCCTCTCTTTGTTCCTGGCCGGCGGAAACTTGAAAACTGCGCCGGCAATAATGTCGCGGCCGGTTTGGAAAGGGCTTTGCCGGTACCCAAACGCGAGATCGGAAACCGGCAAATTTTCAAAATCATGTTTCTGCCGGGAATAGACCTCGACGCTGGTGAGATAATCGCGGACCTGGCCCAAGCGCGTTCCCGCGTTCATGAAAACCGCCCCGCCTACCGAGCCCGGGATGCCGGTCAACGATTCCATGCCTTTTCTTGAGTTTTGCGCCAGCATCATCACCATTTTTTGAAGCCCGGCGCCGGATCCGGCCGTAAGCCGGCCTTCGGTGTCCAAGAAAAGAGAATTAAAATCACCGACCAGCCGGCAGACCAACCCCCTGATTCCCCGGTCTGCGATCAAAATATTGGAGCCGAAACCCAGAACCGTAAAAGGCAGGCTCCTGCTCTCGGCTATCCGACAAACAAGGCGCAATTCGTCTTTCGTCTTAATTTCTGCGA
>JACQWW010000002.1 GCA_016209025.1 Elusimicrobiota bacterium
CAAAGCGAATCCGCCGGTGTAATAAAGTTTCCTGGTTCTATAAGTCGTTCCAATGGCGCTTCTTAAATCAGGCAAGAAAAAATAATCCATGCCGCCATAAATGTGAATCGTTCTTCCGGCAAACAATTCAAGGCCTCCTCCAAGCAGCGGCGCCAGGCCGGTTCTCTTGGTTTCGGTATTGAGGTATTTGAGACGCTCAGAAAAATTCGTCAAACCAATTCTTACATAGGGAGCCAGGGGAGAGGGGTAGAAGAAAACTTTCTTCAAAGCAAGAGGGGCAAAAAGCTTGGACGACTTTTCAATATCTTTGGCAAAGAAAACAAGTTCATTATAGAATCCCAAAAGCCACTGAGCCGTCAGGCCGTCCCTGAAATTGATTTCCCACAACAGTCCGCCTCCTCGGGAAAAATTTCGCAGATCGTTCTTGCTTTTAGAGCTTAAAAAGCCGTGGGCGAACGAGTGTTTGCTCCAGGCAAACATCAAGCCAAGGCTGATTACTTTTCTTTGGCCAAGATAAACCGCCTTGTCCCCCAATGCCGGATGGAAATTTTTATTGCCGTCCTCAAGAGAGTGATAAAAATCAGCCGTTGATTGAAAATCTCCGACCCCCTTGGTTTCAATCTTGCCTTTATAGGTGCCAGAGACGTCGTAAACAGCGTAAAGCTCTCTTTTGTCCACCTCATGGATCGAGCCGCGGTCAATCAGGACCTTGTTGTGTTGGATGGCTGTAATTTCAGCAATGTCTTTAGGAACAAAAGGCTGGCCTCGAAGCCGCCGCCGCCAAATAAGCGCTTTGGGCAGGTTGGGAATGTCGAGCGTTTGGAGGTTTTCTTCGGCTGGAATACCGGGCTTGGCCGATGAGGGCAGATAAACCTTTTCCCCCGCTTGGACATCGAGCCTTTTGGGGATAGATGCTGCGTAATAAAAAAGGTTTCGTTTCTGGCTCAAGAGATCACCAATGACAACGGGAATGCCGTCTCGCAAAAAGACAGTTTCCCCCAAGACCAAGTGGCCGTCAATCTCTATTACTAAATGGGTCGTATGGCCGTCAAATTCAACGCCAAGTACTTGGCCCAAAGGAACCCACGCGCCCCAAGCGTAGGCGCGCATTAAGATACATAGTCCCATGGCTATCTGCGTTAAAGACTTAGCCCTGCCGCTCATATTGTTTCCCTGTTGTTGTGCGACAATCGTAATGCCGGTCAAACCATTTCATAAATACCTACTGCCTCAGCTTGACCGCTCCTACGGCTTCTTTGGACCATAGCCAGAATGAGAGCTTAATCGTATTATTGTTGTTGTCTTCGCAAGCGAATACCAGCTTGGAGCTGTTTTTTGACCATTTCCCAAAATAGCAGGCCTGTGAAACGATTTTGGTCGGTTTCATGTCGTCGGAGAGTTTCGAGACCCAGGCTCCCTTGGGGGTCAAGAGCGCAGCATATTGCTCGTTTGGCGAAAGAAGAGCGTTGGCGTAGGGCTGGCTACCGGCTTCAAGCGAATAGCGCTGCACATCCTGACTGTCTAAATCAACAATCACGACCTCTCCATAACCAAAGAACACGGCTTTCTCTTGCGCTTGCACCGCGTCTGCGGTAAATGCAATCCACGCCATGACGCCGATGATCGAAGCGGCAGATCGGCCGCTTAACCTACGATTGCTTGATTTCATCCGAGTCTCCTCCTTTTTTGACATTTCAATTCTTTTTGCAAAACACGATATCCCGAAATTGAGGCAAAATATCAAACGTGACAGACCCAGCGGCCAGTGAGTATGGGGCATGACCATGCTCTCGCGGCACATTGCCGTTCCCGCCCCCTGCGCTAAGATCAGACCAGTTTGATCCGGACTGACCCTCTAGGATCGTGTGTGTATGACCAGGAACCGTCACTTGATTGGCGCCGCCCGTTCCTCCTGCCGTTGTATTACCTCTGGGAAAGCGCCCATCTAAAGCATCAAATCTTGTCCAACCCGAAGGGCAGCCGGTATCAAACATGGCAATCATACCATTGGGAATAGCGGCTAGAGTAGCCACTTGGTTATCTACGTAGTTTTTATTGGCGGCATCAGAGTCGTTGGCAGGATAAGCGAGGTTTGTAATGTTTTTGCCCTGCATGTCAGCGCCCCCGTTGAAGGCCTGGGGAGCGCTCCAGGTGTTGGGGTTCGCCAAGTTAAGGGCCAGCCTATAGGGATCAGCTAAAGTTCCTGAGCCGCTTCTTAAAAGGGTGGCATTAGCCGTATCTGCGATCTCATTGCCGATGATGCCGTCAACCTCCTGGGTGGCCGCTGTCCATGATGCCCGGCAGTCTCCGTTCATGCACAACCCTGCCGAGGCATTGATCTGGCCTGCGACATTGAGCTTGTAGGATGCGAGGGGGACGTTTCCCATGCCGACGTTGCCTAGGCTTGAGACGGTGAAGTAGCTTGAGGGCTGGCTGATGTTGCCTGTAAAAACAAGGCTTTGGGGTGTTGCCTGGTGGAAGATGTCGAAGGAGCCGAGGTCGTTGACAAGCTCAATGCCTGCCGCGCTGAAGGCGCCACCGGATTGACTGGTGACGGTGACGGCGGCGGGGAAGTTGGTTTTGCCTTCCACGTTAAAGTTAGATTCCTTGTTCATGGCAGATTACCAGTTCAGGCTCAGGCCTCCCATCAAGAAGAGGCTGTCGGTGCGGTATTTTTTTCCAGCATATTCGATGCTTGGGGACCAGTAATATTGAAAATCTATACGAACGTGGGTCATGCGACCCGTAAGAAGCTCAAGACCCAATCCGGCCATCGGGGCCACGCCCCTTTCCCCAAGCCTCTCTGGCCCAATTTCATTTAATGGTTGGAAATAAGTTTTGTAGTAAGCGAGCCCAAAAGATAATGACGGCGAAAAATAGCCCGGGTAAAATAAGGCCCGTCGAAACCATGTTGGATAAAAATAATTACTTCTGATAACATTTAAATCTGAAGGCTTGGGGTCCTTGTCTAAAGGCGATCCTAGCATGATGCCTTCAATTATTGTGCCTTTCCGGGATATGGCGCTCCAAAAAATCCCTCCCCCGGTGTCTTTCTTTTGAAGCATTACAAGTAATCCTAAGCCTATTGACTTTCGATTTCCAGAAAAAGTCACTGTATCACCTTCTTTGATTGACATCATAAACGCGGTAGATATCTCTTTTGTCAACATTATGGAGAGATCCGCGGTTGATCATGGCCTTTTCTTTTTCCACAAAAGTTACTGTGGCGTATTTCTTTTTCATGAAAATGGCTTCACGCTCAAATCGCTTGAGTTTTTGTTCTTTTTTAGTAACCTCAAGAAAAATGTTTTCCCCGGGCAGGACCCTGACCTTCTCAGGCGTATAAGCACGGTAGTAATTTATACCCTCTGTCTCTCGAATAGACATGATTTCAGAGATAGAAAGAGGAATGCCGCCGTGCAAGTAAACCTCTTGGCCGGTGTTTAAAAGATGCTTGACTTCGATCATCATATAAGTTGTTGTCCCTTCGCTATAAGAATCCACAACTTTTCCGATAGGAGTTAGGGCCTCAAGATTGCTGGAATAACCGATTAGAAGTAGGAGCGGTAATAATTTCATCTTGGCGCTCCTTAATTTTTCTTACAGAAAAGGACTGTTTTAAATGGGGGTTCGTTAGTTCCAGCGGAGGTCGTACCGTTAAAAGGATGCCCATGCTGTCCAGAAGCAGGCTTTGTTCCTGAACCAAACATGACTGTTTGCACATCATTAGGTGAACCAGTGGTACCTGAAAACCCATGCGTATGCTCCGCCGACCCCCCTGTGGCCCCAGCCGCATTCGACCCTTTGATAAAGAAACCGTCAAAAGCCGTTTCCCTGGTAAACCCAGCGGGACAGACATTGCTTTGAAGCCAGATGATAATGGCCCCCGCAGGAACAATAGAGCTTGCCTTGTCGTCCACATACTTTTTGGTTGC
>JACQWW010000149.1 GCA_016209025.1 Elusimicrobiota bacterium
AAACGATCGGAACCAAGGGCATGAAAATCACCATGAACATCAATCTGCCCGGGCGGTATTTCGTTTTGACGCCGTTCCAGCGGCAGATGCATTTCTCCAGGCAGCTTGCCGATTCCCGCGACGAGCAGCGTTTGATTGACTTTGTCGGCGCAATTTTGCCGGCCAACATAGGCTGTATCGTGCGCACCGAGTCCGAGGGCGCCTCGCACGAAGAACTCAAGCAGGAAGCCCGCTATCTTTTAAAAACCTGGGAAGGCATTTATAAAAAATTCGAGCATTCGAACGGCCCGCGCCTTCTTTACAAGGAGCTGGATTTGGCGCATTCGGCGGCGCGCGACATGCTCAACCGGGATGTTTCCGTTTTTTTAGTGGACCATCCTGAGGTTTTCCGGGACCTGGAGAATTTTACCGACGAGGTCGCTCCTCATTTAAAAAACAGGCTTGTCCTGTATAATAAACGTCCGCCGATTTTCAGCGCCTTCGGCATCGAGGCCGAGCTTGTCAAAATGCTCAGAACCCACATCCCTTTAAAATCCGGCGGCGTTATCATCATCCAGGAGGCCGAGTCCATCACCATGATTGACGTCAATACGGCGCGTTTCGTGGGATCTCAGAGCCAGGAAGAGACCGTCACTTTGACCAATATCGAGGCGGCCGAAGAAGTCGCCAGGCAGCTGCGCTTGAGAAACATCGGCGGCATCGTGGTTATTGATTTTATAGACATGCGCCGGGAGGTAAACCGCCGCAAAGTGCTTGATGCCTTCGGGGCGGCTTTGAAAAACGACCGGGCAAAAATCAAAATACACCCTATCACCAGGCTGGGCTTGGTGGAAATGACCCGCGAGAGAAAAAGGGAATCCAACGTCACCTTTTTGACGGAACCATGCCATCAGTGCCAGGGGTCGGGCCGCATCCTGTCGAAAGAAACCCTGTTTTTGAAAGTCGGGCAGGAGCTCGACAATCTGCTGGAAGGCCGGTCCGTCGCTATGGCGCGGGTTCAGCTTTCAAGCGCCTTGGCGCCATATTTCAGGGAACATCAGGCCCGGTTTCAAGCGCTGCTTCGCACCAAGCCCGCGCGTTTCGCCATCCAAGAAGACGTTAATTTAGCATGGGAAGAATACAAGATAGTCTTGGAATAAGGGATAAGGGAACAAGGGATAAGGGAACGAGGGAAAAGAAATGGGTGATCGTGGGAACACTGCGGCGTGGGAAAAGAAAAAATTCCTTTTATCCCTTGTTCCCTTATCCCTTATTCCCTTATTCCCTCTTTTCGGCGCTTATGTTCCCGACGAAATTCTTATCAAATGGTCAGAGGCGCCGGCGGCAAGCACTTGGACTATTCCGGGGACGGGTATCGCCATCTTCAGGGTTAAAACAGTGGGCACCGGCGGCTGGGAGCTTTGGAAACTCGCCGATCATAAGAAGGTGGAAACAGCCTTGCCTTACGTAGCGGCTATGGCAATGGGGTCAGGTCTTCATTTGTCATTTGTTAGTAGTGACTTGAGGGCGGCCAAAGGTTCGTTGCAACAAATGACAAATGAAGACCTGACCCCATTGCCCCCGGCCATTACCGCTTATGCCACCAACGACTACCGCTATCCGTTTGGCCGGGTTCCCAACGATCCCATGATCGCCAGCCAATGGCATCTGGACGCGATCCGTGCCTACGCAGGATGGGATTTTGAAGTCGGCGCTTCAAATCCAGTGACCATCGCGGTCATTGATACCGGCGTTGATATAACCCATGTCGAGTTGTCCTCGGGAACCGGAAAAATTTGGACCAACCCGGGGGATCCTCCCGGCGGCGGGGACCAGGACGCCAACGGCAAGACCGATGATTGCGCAGGTTGGGATTTTGCCGATGAAGACGGCGACGCGCGCGATTGCCTTGGCCACGGCACCCTGGTCGCCTCGGTGGCCGCGGCAAGCACCGACAACGGCACGGGGGTCGCCGGGGTCAACTGGAAGGCGAAGATTCTGCCTTTGAAAATTTTTCCCGATTCCGGCTGCAACACAGCCGACTCGGCGGACATCGTGGCGGCTATTGATTACGCGGTCTGGCTTTCCACAGCTTATGTTTCATCAATAGGCCGCATGGTCATTAATATGTCTTTGGGCTGCCCGGGGGCCGGCGAATGCGGCAGCGTCTGCTCGGACAACGATGCTGAAAAAGATGCGATCAGCCGCGCCCTGGCTCATGGCGTGCTGGTGGTGGCGGCCAAGGGCAATTGCGGCGATTCCCTGAGAGTCGTGCCGTCGGATTACTCCGGAGTCATCGGCGTGGGCGCGGTAAACCGGACCGACAGCCTGGCTTCTTTTTCCAATTACGGCTCAGGCGCCGACCTGGTGGCTCCGGGTTCGGAAATTTTCGGGGCCGCCAAAGGCGGCGGGTACAGCGCCAACAGCGGGACGTCTTTTTCCGCACCCCAAGCCGCGGCCGCGGCCGGGCTTATTTTATCCGTCTTGCCGGCCGCCACCAAGGCTTTTCAAGTCAATGAGGCTGGCGCGTTACGGCACTCTTTCCGGCTTTGACGCGGCGCTTGAAGCTGTCGCTATTCCCAATCCTTTCAAAAGCGGCGCTTTCCAGGCCGCGACCTTGAGCGTGCCGGACAGCATGGCCGGGCGCAATATGCGAATTCAAATTTACGATATCGGCGGGACCCTTGTCCGGGAGCTTGAGGGAACGACTTGGGACGGAAAAAACCAGAACGGCCTTTATGCGGCCAGCGGCGTCTATCTTTTCGAGGTCAAGACCGACAACGGCCGGGCCGGCGGCCGTATAATCGTGGACGCGGGAAACTGAAAGGGTATAAGGGTATTAGGGATGAATTTCTCTTTCTTGCTCATACCCTCATACCCTCATACCCTCATACCCTTTTTTTATGCTTGTTGATTTTCATCTCCACACCGATTTTTCCGACGGGACTTTTGCGCCTCTAGCGCTGCTGGATGAGTTGAAGAAATTGAACCTGGATTATTTTTCAATCACCGATCACGATTCCATGGGAGCTTATCGCGAACTTCTTTATCCACCCTCACCCCAACCCTCTCCCCTCGTGGATTCGGCTTCGCTCACCACGACCCTGAGCATAGTCGAACGGGTCGAGGGAGAGGGCAGGGTGAGGGGGTCATCTTTGGAATCTCGGATCAAATTGATAACCGGCGTTGAGATCAACACCAATGATGAGTCCGAAACGCTTCATATTCTGGGCTACGGCCATTCATTGCTGGCTGATGCCGGATTCCAGGAGACTCTCAAAGATTTCCGCGAGGCAAGAAAAAAAAGAGCCAGGGCCATTGTCATGAAACTCAACGGCCTCGGCATCGCCGTTACGTTCGCCGAGGTTGAAGCTCGTGCCAGGGAAAGCCTGGGCCGGCCGCACATCGCCGACGTCTTGGCGGGCAAGGGCATCGCCACGACAAGAAAAGAGGCATTCCGGCGGTTTTTACTGCGAGGCAGAAGCGCTTATGTCGCTCCCTTGGGCCCTGATCCCGGCGAGGCGATACGCGCTATCCGTCTGGCCGGGGGACTGGCTGTTCTGGCTCATCCCGGCATCGCCCGAATTGACGAGCGCCGGCTCAATGATTTTGTCGCGCAGGGCCTCGATGGCATCGAGGTTTATTATCCGGATCATACCCAGGCCCAGGTTCAGGATGATCTTTGCGCGGCGCGCAAGTACGGCGTGCT
>JACQWW010000003.1:0-3004 GCA_016209025.1 Elusimicrobiota bacterium
AGCGTTGAGGCAAATAGCCAAAGCTCCGGCGGGGATTATTTTCTTTAAAGATTTTTTAATTTTTTGATTAGATTTTTCCGATCGCTGGCGGAGCCATGCCTTGCCTGGTCTTTATCCCTGTCTCCCAAATTGTAAAGTTTGCTAATGGTTGATAATTTGATATTGTAGCAACGCAATGGCTGTCAAAAACTTAAAGGATTTCATAACTGTGGGACATGCCGCGGAATTTCTTGGCGTCAGTCCGAGTACTCTACGAAATTGGGATAGAGCGGGGAAGCTAAAGGCGATAAAACAACCCATAAGTGGTTATAGGCTGTATCGGAAGTCTGATTTGGAACAGTTTTTAAGAAATTTGGAAAGGCCAAAATAAAAATGCCTCGTATCTTCGATAACATAGAAGACGACCTTCTTCCCGCGCTCAGGGACACGATCAACGTTTCTGAGCGTGCAGACTTTTGCGTGGGCTATTTCAACCTGCGGGGATGGAAAGCTCTGAATTCCTATATTGATCGTTGGCCGGGCGGAGAAGGTCATTGTTGCCGATTGCTCGTCGGGATGCAACGAAAACCGCGTGAGGAGATTGATATGCTCCTCGGACTTATGAAAGCCGATACAGAAATTGACAACGCGACCGCCTTGCGGCTCAAGAAGGAATTGGTTGAGACGTTCAAGGAGCAACTAACCGTTGGTGTCCCTACCAACGAGGACGAAGTGGGCCTGCGAAGGCTCGTCGCCCAAATTAAGGCTAAGAAGGTTATCATTAAGTTGTTCTTGCGCCACCCCCTGCATGCAAAACTTTATTTGCTTTTTCGTCCCGATCCCAACAATCCCACCACTGGTTATCTGGGAAGCAGCAATCTGACGTTCGCAGGACTCTCCCGACAAGGGGAGCTAAATATAGATGTGCTCGACCACGACGCCTGCAACAAGCTGGCGCAGTGGTTTAAAGACCGATGGAATGACCATTGGTGTATTGATATTTCCGCCGACCTCGTAAAGGTTGTTGAGCAAAGCTGGGCGCGAGAGGATTTGATTGCGCCCTACCATATCTACGTTAAGATGGCCTACCATCTCTCACATGAAGCCCGTGAAGGCATCTCCGATTTTCATCTGCCATCCGAGCTGAGGAACAAGCTCTTCGGTTTCCAGGAAGCGGCGGTAAAAATCGCGGCGCATCACCTTAACAAGCGCGGCTGCGCGTTGATCGGCGACGTGGTCGGCCTCGGCAAGACGCTTATGGCGACGGCTCTGGCGAGGATCTTCGATGATGATTATGATGTTCTCATTATTTGTCCCAAAAACCTTCTTCCAATGTGGAACGACCACCGCGAGCGTTACCACTTGCGCGGGAAAACGCTGTCTCTAAGCCGCGTCACCCAGGAACTGCCCGCTCTGTGGCGCTATCGCCTGGTGATCATTGATGAAAGTCACAACCTTCGCAATCGTGAGGGGCGGCGCTACAGCGCGATCCGTGACTATGTTAAGAAGAACGACAGCAAATGCGTCCTGCTTTCCGCCACTCCATACAACAAGACATACCTTGATTTATCCAATCAACTCCGGTTGTTCCTGCCGGATGATCAAGAACTCCCAATTCGCCCCGAGCGATTGCTGAGCGACTTGGGCGAAACAGAGTTCAACCGCCGCCACCAATGTTCAGTGCGGTCGCTGGCGGCGTTTGAGAAGAGCGAATACGCCGACGACTGGCGTGAGCTTATGCGTCTGTATTTGGTTCGACGAACGCGCAGCTTTATCATGGAAAATTACGCCAAGACCGACCCGGTCAATGGGCGCAAATTCTTGCTGCTTGAAGATGGCCGGTCCTATTACTTTCCTATTCGCGTTCCAAAGACCGTCAAGTTCACGATCGGCGATGATAGCGCCGAGAATCAGTACGCCCGCCTTTACTCACCGGAAGTTGTCAACGCTATCAACGCTCTCCATTTGCCTCGTTATGGCTTGGGTAACTATGTCATCGCGTCGCCCGATACGCCGCCGACGCTCAGCGAGGCCAAAGCGCTGCAAAATCTCTCCCGCGCCGGCAAACGCCTTATGGGCTTCTGCCGCACAAACCTTTTTAAACGGCTGGAGTCGGGCGGCCAAGCGTTCATTCAGTCCGTCGAGCGTTATATCCTGCGTAACTTTGTTTATCTCCACGCCATTGAAACGAACCAACCCTTGCCTATCGGCACGCAGGACTCGGGCTTGCTGGACTCGCGTATTTGCGATGAGGATGCCGACGCGATTGGGGACATGTTTGAAGACGAAGATGAGGCCGCTCGCGGCGCTGAAGATGTGTCCGCCTTGCGGACGCCGGAGGATTTCAAACGCCGCGCCGCCGATGCCTACCAACGGTACGCTTCGTATGGAAAAAACCGGTTTGGCTGGCTTAGGCCGGACTTATTTGACGAAACACTTGAGAAAAACCTCCGAGCCGACGCTGAAGCGCTCATCAAAGTTTTCGAGAAGTCCGGCGAGTGGGACGCGGCTCGGGACACCAAGCTGGATGCGCTTTACGGCTTGCTTGTTAAAAAGCACCCACGGGAGAAAGTCATTGTTTTCTCGCAATTCGCCGACACTGTGCGCTACCTGGAAGAGCAATTGAAGGCGCGAGGCGTCAATAAATTCGCCGGGGCAACGGGTGACTCTTCAAACCCGACAAATCTTGCCTGGAGATTCAGCCCTGATAGCAACGAAAAACGAGGCCAAATCAAAGCGGAAGATGAGCTTCGCGTCCTTATCGCCACGGACGTTCTCAGCGAAGGCCAGAATCTCCAGGATTGCGCCGTCGTCGTTAATTATGATCTTCCGTGGGCAATCGTGCGTCTTATCCAGCGCATCGGCCGGGTAGACCGTATCGGTCAGAAAGCCGAAAAGATTCTCTGTTATTCGTTTCTTCCAGCCGACGGCGTCGAACGAATTATTCGCCTTCGCGCCCGGGTGCGCCGGCGCTTGCAGGAAAACGCCGAGGTTGTCGGCACGGACGAGGCGTTTTTTGAAGATG
>JACQWW010000003.1:3064-8779 GCA_016209025.1 Elusimicrobiota bacterium
CGACCTCTTCACGGAAAAAGCGGGCATCCTTGACGGCGATGCCGACATGGAAGTGGATTTGGCCTCCTACGCCTATCAAATCTGGAAAAATGCCATTGCCGCCGACCCGAAGCTGGAGAAGATTATTCCCGATCTCCCGCCTGTCGTTTATTCCACAAGGCCGCATCAACCGACAGCAAGCGCTCCTGAAGGCGTAACCGTATATATGCGCACGGCTCAGGGCAATGACGCCCTTGTCTGGATTGACGGCAGCGGCCGCGTTGTTACCGAGTCCCAGAGGGTTATTCTGGACGTAGCCAAATGTCTGCCGGAAACACCTGCCCTGCGGCGGCTTGAGAATCATCACGAGCTTGTGCGCCAGGGCGTGGAGCAGGTGCTCAAAGAGGAAAAGTCCATCGGCGGCCAGCTTGGGCGCCCGTCAGGCGCTCGTTTTCGCACCTACGAGCGGTTAAAACAGTATGCCGAGGAGGTCGAGAACACACTCTTCGACAGACAAGAGCTGCATTGGTGCATTGAAGAAATCCACCGCTATCCGCTGCGCGAAGCGGCCAAAGACGCTTTAAACCGGCTTTTCCGGTCGCATGTGTCTAACGAGGACCTCGCCCAGAAAGTTATGGCATTGCGCGATACCGACGCCCTTTTCATCAAAGGCGAAGAGGCCGAGTCGCGGGAGCCGCGTATCATCTGCTCGATGGGTCTTTCTGCCGCGCGGGCACAAGAGTAGCCAGTGCCTCTCGATACCGCCAAGACCAAAGATCTGCTTTCCGCCTTCAAGTTTAAGCCGCTCTTCATTGAGGAGCTCGGCTGGAATCACCATGATGCTCACCTGGAAGTCCTTGTTGACGGTCAAACCTTCACGCTTTCCGCCATGGCCGAGAAGTGTGGCATGACAGCTTTTGTCTGCGGACCGGACCCCAACGGACGGGTTCCCGACTACCTGACGCGCTGTAAAATTGAGCGCCAAGCTGCCAAAAGGGCCTACGAACACTTCATCGTTTTTATTGACGGCTCGCAAACCGAACAAAGATGGCAATGGGTCCGGCGCATCAAGGGAAAACCTGCCGCATGCCGCGAGCATGCCTACAACGTCGGACAGCCGGGTGATTCGCTAATCCAGAAGTTGCAGGCCATTGCCATAAGCCTTGAAGAAGAGGAAAATCTGACGCTCCCCGATGTGACCGGCCGCGTAAAGCGCGCCTTTGACGTCGAGCACGTTACTAAGCGATTTTATGACCGTTTTAAGACCGAGCACGATGCGTTCCTTAAATTCTTGGAGGGCATACCCGATAAGGATATGGAGCGTTGGTACGTCTCGGTTATGCTTAATCGCCTGATGTTCATCTACTTCATCCAGAAAAAAGGCTTTTTGGATAACGACAGGAACTATCTCAAGAATAAGCTCGCTCAGTGTAGAAAGGAAATCGGCAAAGACCGCTACTACAAGGACTTTCTCTGCCCGCTTTTCTTCGATGGTTTTGCAAAACGCCGGGCGGATCGCTTGGAGAAAGCCAGGAACCTTCTTGGCGAAGTGCCGTACTTAAATGGCGGCATCTTCATGCCCCACCAAATTGAGCAGTTGCATGGAAAAACCATCAGGATTCCTGACAAGGCTTTTGAGAAGCTCTTTGAATTTTTTGACATCTACCAGTGGCATCTCGATGAAAGGCCGCTTCGCAAAGACGATGAAATCAACCCTGATGTCCTCGGTTACATCTTCGAGAAATACATCAACCAGAAACAAATGGGCGCATACTACACGAAAGAAGACATCACCGAATATATCAGCAAAAACACCGTTATTCCCTTTCTTTTCGATGCAGCGCAGGAGAAATGCAAGATTGCTTTTGAAGGCGAACGCTCGATTTGGCGATTCCTCCAAGAAGACCCTGACCGCTACATTTATCCCGCAGTAAAGCATGGCGTCAAATCACCTCTGCCGCCGGCCGTGGTAGAGGGCGTTGCCGATATCTCTAAGCGCGCCGGCTGGAACAACCTTGCTTCGCCGCAATACGGCCTGCCCACCGAAATCTGGCGCGAAGTCGTGGCCCGGCGCAAGCATTATGAAGAAACGCAGAGCAAACTCGCGGCGGGCGAAGTGCGCTCTATCAATGATCTCATCACATACAACCTCGACATTCGCCAGTTCGCCCAGGACGTTATTGAAAATTGCGAGGGGCCGGAACTCCTCGTTGCTTTCTGGAAGGCCGCCGAAAGCGTCACGGTGCTCGACCCGGCCTGCGGCTCTGGCGCCTTCCTCTTTGCGGCGCTCAACGTCCTGGAGCCGCTCTACGAGGCATGTTTGAAGCGCATGCGCTTTTTTCTGGAAGAATGGGGCGAAAGCGGCAGGAGGAACCACCCTAATTACCACAAGCTCTTCACCGAGACATTGAGGCGCGTGGAGAGCCATCCCAACCACGATTATTTCGTCTTTAAGTCCATTATCGTGAACAATCTCTACGGCGTTGACATCATGGAAGAGGCGATTGAAATCTGCAAACTGCGCCTTTTCCTCAAGCTCATAGCCCAAATTGAACGCGTCGAGTACATTGAGCCGTTGCCGGACATTGATTTCAATATCCGCACTGGCAATACGCTTGTAGGTTTTGCAACCCTCAATGAAGTCAGAAGGTCAATGGAGGATGATTTATTAAAACGCATGGAACTGCCAAAAATTGAGGAAGAGGCGGAAATTGCGGACAGAGCCTTCCAAATGTTTCGGAGGCAACAAACCGAACTGGGAGGCCAGGTAACAGCCGATGATAAAGAAGCGTTGGAGAAATGGCTCACATCTCACAAACCCTTTCATTGGTTTGCGGAGTTTTACGGAATTCTGAAAGCGGGCGGGTTTGATGTTATCATCGGAAATCCGCCGTACGTGGAGTACAGCAAAGTGAGAAGCACATATTCGGTGAAAAACTACCAGACGGAGGATTCCTCAAATCTTTACGCGTTTGTTTCCGAGCGTAGCCTGAACCTAATTAACAAGCGCGGTAGCTTCGGATTCATCGTCCCAATTAGTGCCGTTTGCACGCAACGGATGGAGACTCTTCAAGAACGCATCGCGTCTATTGCACATTCAGCGTGGTTCAGCAACTACGCTGAGCGGCCTAGTAAGTTGTTTGTCGGTGCTGAAGTCTTGCTGACAATTATTGTGGCAAGAGCGATTGGCCAGGAAGAGCGAAAATCCTTTACCACCGGCTTTACAAAATGGGCGGCAGAGGAACGCCCCGTGTTGTTCGACCGCGTGTCTTACTGTGCTGTAGCAAAGAAGCCGAAACCCTACGTCGTCCCGAAACTTACGGGAGAACTTGAAGTATCAATCTTGGCAACACAAAGTTTTTTACCGCATCGGCGGAGGTCGATATTGGAAGATTTTCACTAACTTTCAGCCGCGATTCATCCTCAACGGAAAGGCGGCAGTTTCGAGTCGTGAGAATTACCTCTACCTTCCATCTGAAGAGGCGCGCGACGCAGCCATCTCAGTGTTGAGTAGTTCCCTTTTCTATTGGTATTTCATTTTGACTACTAACTGCCGCGACCTGAATCCATCCGATTTGAGTGAATTTCCGATAAACTTAAATACAATGTCGCCCACAAACTTACAGTTGCTTAGTCAACTGTGCGCCAAGCTGATGAAGGACTATAAGGCCAAGACCGAGTTGAAAGAAAAAACGTCGAGCCTAACCGGGGACATCGTTTACCAAGAATTCTATCCGAGACTTTCCAAGCCCGTCCTCGACGAGATCGACCACGTGCTCGCCAAGCACTACGGCTTTACGGACGAGGAGCTCGACTTTATCATCAATTACGACATTAAGTACCGAATGGGAAAGGACAGTGGGGAGGAGGAGGAAAAATGATAACAGAACTGAGTTTCAATAATTTCAAATCGTGGAAGCAAATCGAGAAGATGCGCTTTGCCCCCATCACGGGCCTGTTTGGAACCAACAGCTCCGGCAAGACCGGTGTTTTGCAGTTGCTGTTGATGATTAAACAGACTGTCGAATCAACAGATCGCTTACAGGTGCTGGATTTCGGCAATGAGAAAAGCCCTGCCAATCTCGGCAGTATCCACGACGTCGTGCATGCTCACGACATGGCAGGCAATCTCGGCTGGTCCATCCAATGGAGTCTGTCCGATTCGCTAACGGTCAAGAATCCGGAAAATAAAAAGGAGGTTTTGTTCACTGGCAACCAAATCGGGTTATGCGTGGCAATCACCGCGAACGAAAGAGGGCGTCTGGCAGTAGATAAGATCGTCTATTCCTTCGCGGATAAGGATTTCGCTATGCAGATTAAGCCGAGCGGGAAAAGCAAATACGAGTTGAATGTCACGCCCTCCGGCGACTTCCGATTCATCCGGACACATGGCCGGGTTTGGGATCTTCCTGCTCCTTTGAAATGTTATGGATTTCCCAACGAAGTGAATGCCTACTTTCAGAATGCCGGATTTTTGTCCGACCTGCAACTTGAGTTCGAGAGGCTATTCAACGGCATAAAATATCTCGGGCCGCTCCGTGAGTATCCCAAGCGGCAGTATCCATGGTCCGGCACCGAGCCTGCTGACATGGGACAACGCGGTGAACGCGTGGTGGAGGCCCTGTTGGCGGCGCGCGAGGGGAATGTGTCTCTTAAAAGAGGCAAGGGTAAGGAGCGGAAGACCTTGGAGCAAATGGTGGCATTCTGGTTAAAGGAATTGAATTTGGTTCATGCCTTCCAAGTTGAGCCGATTGCAAAGGAAGGTGGAAATATCTACCGCGTAAAAGTCCAGCGCCATCCGAGTTCGCCATCTGTGCTGATCACAGATGTTGGGTTTGGCGTCTCGCAAATTCTGCCAGCCATTGTGCTGTGTTACTATGCGCCCGAGGGATCCGTTATTATTTTGGAACAGCCGGAGATTCATCTGCACCCGGCAGTGCAAGCGGGCCTGGCCGACGTCTTTATTGATGCGGTCAAGATACGGAATATTCAGATCGTGTTTGAGAGCCATAGCGAACATCTCCTAAGACGGTTACAGCGTAGAATTGCTGAAGAGAAAATCAGCCCCAAAGAAACCGCTTTGTATTTTTGTGAATCCGACAACGGCTCCTCTAAGTTGACGGAACTCGATCTGGACTTATTCGGTGCGATAGGCAATTGGCCAAAGGACTTTTTTGGAGACCAATTCGGTGAGATGGCAGAGATGACAAAAGCTGCGATTGAACTGAAGAGGATGAGTCCACTTTGAATGCCTTCGTTGTGGATGTCAATGTGGCCATTGTCGCTAATGGCAACAAGTCGCCGCAAGCTGATATGGATTGTATATCCGCTTGTGCGAGCGCGCTTCAAGATATCGTTGAAAACGGAGCGATCGTGCTGGACAATGGCATGAGAATATTGAAGGAGTACCAGCAATATTTGATCCCGGCGGGCCAGCCCGGTTTGGGTGACGCGTTTATGCAGTGGGTGTGGGAGAATCAGTCCGTAGCGAATCGGTGTGAACGAGTTGTTTTGACCCCAATCCGAGATGTGGAGGATGAGTTCCTGCAGTTCCCCAATGATCCTGAGTTGCGGGACTTTGACCGGTCTGACCGCCATAGCCGATAAGTTAATTTCTCAAAATCTATGGAATTTTCCGTCATGAAATACTCCAATCGAGCCAAGGGAGAAATGAGTAGGGCAGGGAGGGTTCTGTCCTATGGCTGGAAAGAAGGAAAAAGCTGTCAACCTTTCGGA
>JACQWW010000187.1 GCA_016209025.1 Elusimicrobiota bacterium
CAATACAGCATTGGGCGGCACAATAAATTTATTGCTTTGTATTTGTCCGCCTAATTCAGCCTTCGGTAATTTCCCTTCGTCGAATGCGGGAATACTGTAGTGATTAAAAACTTCATTGGGAAAGCCGTTCGGGCTAACCGTCTCCTTGTTGAGATGTAATAATTCTCCCACCGTGCCATTTTTCCATTTTATCGTCTTGGCGCGGACGGGGTCGAAGTCCACGAACCAGGATTTGAAGATCGCACGCGCTATCTGCTCCAGCGTCTCGTTCATCCGCCGATTGAGCTCGATTTTGTCGTCCAGTGTGCCGAGAATGCGGGCAATGGCACGTTGTTCGCCTTCCTTAAGTGGTGGCCACCACAGATTGGCAAGCTGATCAGCGGAGACGTTCGGGAACGTCGAACCAGTGGCCTGCGCCAGTAAATCCGGCAGACCATACTCGATCACAGCACGAACCAATGGCTGAAGCTTTGGCTCTTTTTTATGGCGGATTGCCGCCACACCTCGACCTATTGCGTATTCACGGTCTGCCCAGTTCATGCGGCCTGTGGTCGAGCCGCGAACACAGAAAAGGATGTCGCCTAGACGCGCTCGTTTGCGGCTGTCTGTGGTGAATTGTACGGGTGCTGGATGATGTGCCCCGTACTCCGTCGGCCCATTGAGCAATGGAAGACCTATTCCAGTGGTATTACTGGCATTTCCCGGCGGGGACTGGCCCATCACGATCTCTGCGTTATCACTGAGCGAGCTATCCGCCATGCCCAAGCTCCTCTAAATAAAACCTAAAAAACTTAATTGGCATTTGAATTTCCGCAAAATTACAGGCCCCTGTTTCTTTCGGTGGATAATTCGTATGAAATTTGCAAAAGTTTGCCACAAGCATTGTAAAAAACAAATCCACCGGCATCCCGTCCACATGAATACGTGAGCTTTTATGGAATGAATCTTTAGAATCCAGCAATTCTGTTTTAAGTCCCATCTCCTTGTTCCATTTCCGAATAATAGCTGGCGTCGTTGCGGGGCTTTAACCAAAATGCATAAAAAGCGTATAGGAGACCAAAAAAAGTGAAAAGGGTAGCCAATGTTTCGATCCAATGGATCAGGGGAATCGTTGATTGACCGATCTTGATCATTTGCTATATTTCACGTGGAGGCTTTGTGGCGCAAGTCACATTGCCTTTTTTTTACCCTTTTTTTCCCGCCTGACTCTAGGCATGTGGGGCCCACTCACCCGCCATGCCCGAGCTCCTTCAAGTTGGCCCGGATGGCATTATCCCAGATTCCGCAGTTGCGGAATCTCCCTCGTCAGAGCTCGGGGGGCGCCTCGCGCCGGATTACCCTGGGAGACTGCTCCGCAGAACGGAGCAATCTCCCACCGACAGGGTCGGAAATTCCGCACTTTTCTGTTCGGGACTTTTCCCAATGTAATGTTTCCCCAAGTGCGGAATTTGGGATTATTAGGCTTCGTTTTTTTGTTCGGCATGATCTTCATGCTTTACGGTGGTTCCCTCGCCGAACCGCTTTATATCGGCACTTGCCTTCCTTGACTTGGAATCCGATCGGCGGTTTTGCCGGCGGCAATGGCTCCGGCGGCGGCTTAAGCAGGCGCATGACGCGGCGCAGGACTTCGACAATGGCGGTTTCATGGGAGTCAAGCCTTTGCGTAAGGCGTTTTTCGAGTTCAACCAGTTGTCGGGCTAATTCGCGGTTGTCGGAGAGCATGGAGCGCATGCGCACAAAAGCCCGCACGACAAACACGCTCATTTGCTCGGCGCGCGGACTATTGAGAACGTTCGCAGCCATGATCGCCCCGTGCTCGGTGAAGGCGTAGGGCGGATACTTGATGTTCTGGCCGCGCTTTAAGGTCACGAATTGTGACCTTGAACGCTGAGCGGTCTGGACTTCCTCTTGCGTCAGTTGAAACATGAAATCGGCAGGAAATTTTCCTTTATTGCGTTTAACGGCCTGGTTAAGAACCTTGGCTTGCACGCCGTAAACCCGCGCCAAATCTGGAGACAGAATAACCCGCTGGCCGCGAACGGTGACAATCAGCGTTTCAAGTTCAAAGGAAACAAGTTTTTTACCCGCCATACCCCAACTCCTTCAAATTAGCCTCGATAGCAACATCCAGTTTGCGGCCCTCGGCCATTTGCTCTCGGAATTGAGCTGCCAGTCGTTTCATCTTTTCTTCAAACGGTTCGCCGTCATCTTCAACTTCTTCAGCTCCGACATAACGGCCGGGGGGTGAGGACATGGCCATGTTTTTGGATTTCCTCAAGAGCGGCGCTTTTGCAGAAGCCGGGAATGTCTTTATAAGCCACTGGATTCCGGCTTCCGCCGGAATGACGAGCATCTCCGCGCCAGGCATGGTAGGTGCCGGCGATTTTTTCGATGTCTTCATTAGTGAGGTCTCGATGAACACGGTCAACTAAATAGCCCATTTTGCGCGCGTCAATAAACAGGGTTTGACCGCGCCGGTCTCGGAATTTTCCGTTTTTCTTGTCGCGGGCAATAAACCACAAACAGACCGGAATAGGCGTTGAATAAAAAAGCTGGCCGGGCAAAGCGATCATGCAATCCACCAGGTCGGCCTCAATTATTTTCTTGCGGATTTCGCCCTCGCCCGAAGTATTGGAGGACATACTGCCATTGGCCAGAACAAATCCGGCCAGGCCGCCGGGAGCCAGATGATGAATGAAGTGTTGAACCCATGCGAAGTTGGCATTATTGACCGGTGGAGCGCCGAATTTCCAGCGCACATCATCGCGCAGGCGGTCGCCGCCCCAATCGCTCATGTTAAAAGGCGGGTTGGCGAGAATAAAATCGGCCTTTAAGTCCTGGTGAAGATCGCGATGAAAAGTGTCCGCGTTTTCCAGACCCAGGTTGGCGTCAATATGGCGAATGGCCAGATTCATTTTGGCCAAGCGCCAGGTGGTAGGATTAGATTCCTGACCGTAGACGGAAATATCCCCAAGGCGGCCACCGTGGGCCTCAGTGAATTTTTCGCTCAGCGCGAACATGCCGCCGGAGCCGCAACAGGGGTCATAAACGCGGCCCTTGTATGGTGCGAGCATTTCAACCAATATTTTCACTACTGATTGAGGGGTATAGAATTGCCCGCCCTTTTTGCCCTCGGCGCTGGCGAATTGCGACAGAAAGTATTCGTAAACCCGGCCCAAAATGTCTTTGGAGCGGTTTTCGTAATCGCCCAGGCCGATTTTTCCAATAAGGTCAATCAACTCGCCCAAAAGACGCCTTCCGCCCAGAGCTTTTCTTCAAAACCCAAATTAGCGATGCTGTTCTTTAATGGTTTCTTTTCTTTAATTCTATCCATCTGCTCTCACTTTTAATTGGCCGACCGGACGACTGCCTTTAAAAATTCAAGGCCCCAGGGTTTTATTTTTTTATCGGAGGGATAGTCGTAATACTGCCAAGATGCGCAAAAGCGTTCCGGATGCGGCATGAGGCCGATGACATTGCCCCTGGCGTTGGTGATGCCGGCGATGGAATCCGTCGAACCATTGGGATTGCCGCCGTGGTAGCGCATAAAAACTAAACCGTCGTGCTGAAGTTTTTTTAAAACCGCCCTAGATTTGACGACAAAACGGCCTTCGCCGTTAGCGATGGGCAATTCAAAATAAGTCTGAAGTCTGAAGTCTTCCGCCGGAGGCGGATCCGCCTTTGGCGGAGAAGTCTGAAGTCTTTTAGCAAAGATGGAATTTTTCTCGAATCGCAACGTGACCCAGCGGCATTCGAAGCGGCCGGTGTTGTTATGCGTTAGGCTAACCGTTTGCTTCAATGGGGTCAGGTCTTCATCTTTAGGGACTGTCCCCGCAGGGGACTGTCCCTTTCCCAAAGATGAAGACCTGACCCCATTGCCAGGCAGAAGCCCCATTTTGACCAGAATCTGGAAACCGTTGCAAACGCCGATGACTGTTTTGCCTTCATCAACAAAACGCCGCAGGGCATGGCCAAGGCTGGATTGCAAAAATAAAGCGAATAATTTGCCGGACCCCAGATAATCTCCATAAGAAAAACCGCCGGGAATAAAAAGTAAATCGCAGCCATGTAGTAATGACGGATTGTCCTGAAGCTCTTTAAAATACAATATCTCGGCGCGTGCTCCGGCCAATGACAATGCCCACAAAGCCTCCTGATCACAGTTGGTTCCCGGCGCTTTAATCACCAGGGCCGCAGGCTTCATGGTTTGCCGCCCCGGAAAGCTTTTTCCATAGCCTGAGCCGGCCAAGTTAAATTCACATGTTCGTTAAATTTAATTTTTAACTGCGGCTTATCCGTAATCTTTCCAATAACTGCGCGCGGTATTCCTGCAATAGCTGATTCGAAAACGCGCGTCTTAACTGCAGGCACTTCAAATAAAAACCTGCCGGCGGTTTCGCCAAAAAGCATAACAGCATATTCATGGGCATTAAAAGCGGCTATTTGAGCGTCAATGCCGAATCCCGTGCCCAACAGCATCTCGGCCAATGCGGCAAATAATCCGCCATCTGAAATGTCATGCCCTGAAACTGCCAGGCCGCGATCTAAAACACCGCGCACTCTTTTAATTATTTCAGCCGTCAGTTTGAGATCAGGCAGGATTAACGGACTGTTTGAATTTTTATTCAGCATCAAACCCGCCTGGGAACCGGTCAAATTCTTAGGCGGCGCCCCGATCAAATAGAGCAAATTGCCCGGCTTTTTTACAGGCACGCTGATACAGCGGCGAATATCTTTTAAAATTCCAACCGCGGTGACCAAAACGACGGTGGGGATGTCGCGGCCATCGGCAGCGGTGTTATTTAAACTGTCTTTGCCGGATATAAAGGGAACACCGTAAGCCAGAGATGCTTCATAGAGAGCTTCGGATACGCCGGCCAATTCAGATAGAACTTTCGGATTTGCCGTGTTGCCGGCGCAGTAATTGTCAAGAACAGCGATATACTCGCAACAACCGCCGACAACCGTGACGTTTCTTATTGCCTCATCAAAAGCGGCCAAGGCCGCGGCCCGGCTGTCCAAGCCGGATAAGGCTCCGGGCCAGCCCAAGCCAATAGCCGCACCTTTATTTGAGCCGTATAAAGGTTTTAAAACTACCCCATCGCTAGGTGTTATGCCGCGCGGGCCGGCAAGCGGCTTAATTACTGTCCGGCCGCCCACTTCGTGATCGTATTGGCGGATGATGCGTTCTTTGGAAGCGATGTTGGGAGAGGATAAAAGCCTGAGGGCAAAATCATGCAATTGATGAGTCGAATGGTTTTCATGTGACCCGTCACCCCCGCGAAAGCGGGGGTCCAGGCGTCGTCCCGGCGAAAGCGGGGAACTGGGCAAAAGCTCTGGATTCCCGCTTACGCGGGAATGACGATAAATGGAAAATGATTTTTTAGGGACATTCTTTAGAAATGACAACGGCAAATCAACCAGCGGACGGCCTTGATAACCGATGCTGATATTGCCCCCCGGGACAAACGTGCCCAAACAGGCAAAATCTAATTCGAAAGATTTCAAAAGTCCGTCCACCGCCTCCTGATTGCCCGGCGGCACCGACAGCATCATGCGTTCCTGAGACTCGGAGACCAAAATCTCCCAACCCTCGAGCGCCTGCTCTTTAAGCGGCACGTCGTCCAAGGCGGCGCGCACCCCTAAAGCCCCCCCACCCCTACCCTCCCCCTCAAGGGGGGAGGGTAGGGTGGGGGTGTCGGCCAGCTCCCAAATGGCGCAGGCGATCCCGCCAGCGCCAAGATCGGTAATGCTGTTATAGAGCTCCTTTTTATCGGCCTCGATCAAAAAATCCCAAACCTTTTTTTCCAAAATCGGATTGCCGATCTGGACAACCGAGCGCGTCAATCTGTTATTGAGTTTTTGCGAAGAAAACGTGGCGCCGTGAATTCCGTCGCGGCCCGTCTTGCCGCCGATCAAATAGATCAGGTCGCCTTTATGGGGGCCTTTTTTTTCGACTTTTTCGCGTTCAATCAGACCTACGGTGCCGCAATAAACCAGGGGAAGTCCTTTATAGCGCTCATCAAAATAAACAAGGCCGGCCACAGTCGGTATACCCATTCTATTGCCGTAATCGCGTACGCCTGCCGCCAGGCCATCCAAAACTTGAGGCTTCCACGGCTCGACGCAAAAAACATCAATTGAAGCTACGGGGTGGCCGCCCAAACCGCAGCCAAGAATGTCCCTGATAACGCCGCCGATGCCGGTGGACGCTCCGCCGTAAGGGTCCAAAGCCGACGGATGGTTATGGGTTTCGACTTTCACGGCAACAGCCCATTTATCATCAAGAGCAATTATTCCGGCGTTATCTTTGAAAGCGGAAAGAACCCAGGGCTTATTTAGTTTTTTAGTGGCAGCAAAAATCGTTTCCGACAATAAATTGTCGTATTGCTTATAAAAAGTTTGCGAGTTTACGGGTTTACGGGTTTGCGAGTTAAAAGAAGCGCCGTTATTTTTTTTATCTCGTAAACTCGAAAACTCGTAAACTCGAAAACTTCCTCCTAAGGTTTTATGCCTTGTATGCTCGCTCCAGGCTTGAGCGATCATCTCAAGTTCGGCCATAACCGGCCGGCGGCGCCTTTGAACAAAGAAACGGCAAATTTCCCTGATCTCTTGCGACGAAAGGCTTAAATGGCGCTCCTTGGAAAGCCGGGCTAACGCCTGAGGCGTCAAGGCAAGCTTTTCCAGAACAACGCTCATTTCAAATTCTCCATAGTTTCAACCAGCGGGTTGTATAAAAAATCCTCATCTCGGCCCGCCTCTGCATTTATTACATGCCCCCGCCCGAATTTGATTCTTTCTATTCCTTCGGCTAGGCCCAGGCGCTTTGCCGCGTAAAGGGCCATGTCGCCTTCGGCGTCGAAAACGCCTTCTTTGAGCCAAATAATAGCGTGGAGCGTGGAGCGTGGAGCGTGGAGTAACAAGCGTTCTTTCTTTATTCTATCCGCTATCCGCTCTACGCTACACGCTTTTTGAATATGGTAGGTTTCCGCGACAGGGTCGGCTAATAAAACCTCGGCTAATTTGACAAGCTTTTTGTTGTCCAAACCTTTTTTGGTTTGAATCTCATAGACCCTTAAGTTCGGCGATTTGATTTTCGGAAAAATAAAAATTTTAAAGTTCAGGTTCTTTCCCCGTGACAGCATGAAACAGTTCCAAATAGGCGGCCCGCGTTTTTTCAACCAAAGGCGGCGGCAGAATCGGTATCGGAGGCTTTTTATCCCACTTGGCGACTTTTTCAAGATAATCACGCACCAGTTGTTTATCCATGGGCGCTAATTCAATATCAGTCTTCTCGCTCTTTCGCTCTTTCGCTCTTTCGCTCATGCGTTCTTCCCAGTCCCGTTTCCACCAAAAACGCGAGGAATCCGGCGTCAGGGCTTCGTCCGCCAAAAGTATCGTCCCTTCGTCGTCTTCTCCCAATTCAAACTTTGTGTCAACTAAAATAATCCCCTTTTCTTCCAAATGTTTGGAGGCTGTTTTAAAAATTTCAAGAATCACGCCGTTAATATGATTGGATTTATCTTTGCCCAAGGCCTGCTCAACACTCCACCAGGAGACATCCTCATCGTGCGCGCCTTTCTCCTTGGCTTTTGTCGAGGGGGTCATCAAAGGCTCTGGAAATTTTTGGCCGCAGACCAGGCCCGGGCCGAAACTATGATCAATGCCGACCTTGCCCGAGGCCTGATAAGTTTTCCAGGCACTGCCCGCTAAATAGCCCCTGACAATAAATTCAAAAGGAAAAATCTTGGCTTTCTTGACCACCATAGCGCGCTTAGCCAACTCAACGGGCAACTCCACTGTTTCGCGCTCAGGCATCCAATGATTGGGAATAATCAGCCTTAATTTTTCAAACCAGTATTTTGAAAGCTGGGTCAAAACCTTGCCTTTATCATCAATGTAATCCGGCAAAACCCAGTCAAAGGCGCTCACCCGGTCGGAAGCGACCAGGACAAGGGTTTTTTCGTCTATCTCATAAAGATCACGGACTTTTCCGGAATAAACATGCTTGCAATAGGCAGGAATAAAATCTCTTAAAAAACTGTCAGCAGAGCCCATTGACCATATCTCCTGTTTCATCTAATTTTAGGCGGGGGACAATAATAGCCATCCTTATGCGTCAGCGGCAACCATTGTCTAAACTCACAAACCGAGGTCAATTCGGCCGGAGCCTTTGCCTTTGACGATTTTTTGACAATGTCACAACTGCCGTCTTTTTGATTAATCGTCGTACTGAAATCTAAAAGTTCAAACGTGCACAGCGGACGAACAGGAAGGCAATGCCATTGAGTTATCTCAACCGTCTGGCTCCCTTTTTTTATCTTTTTAGGTTTTCGTCCCTTGTCACGATTTTTAAATTCTACCGGCGGCTCAATTTTGCCGTCAATTATCTCAAGGCACTCATAAGCTGGGGCGTAGGATTCCTCGCAAGTCAACTGACAGGCGCCTCTACTGCCGCCGCTTGCGTAGCACCGCTGAGGCGGCTTAAGACATATTGGATGATACGCAGCGCCCTGAGGAGGGGGGTTGAGTTTGACCGGAGAAGTTTGCCCGGAGATATCTTCTTTCTGCTTCGAGGGGACGGGATCGCTCTGTTTTTTCTTAGCCGGATCCTCTGACCCGAAATACTTCTGAAAATCATCGTATCTCATATCTTGGGATTCACTATGAACAGTTTTTGCCATGCTGCCCATCAGCAAAATAATCACGACAAGCGACCCGCATACCGTTTGCCTATTGCACATCTTTCTTGAGCAACTCCTTATGAATCGTAACTACTTTCTCAGGCCTCTTCCCTTTGCCACCCCCGCGAAAGCGGGGGTCCAGAG
>JACQWW010000191.1 GCA_016209025.1 Elusimicrobiota bacterium
ATCAAGGGGTTGGTGGTTGCTGCCCCCAAATCCCCCTCTTTTCGCTTCTCCTGGGCCAGAATTGGAATTTACCATTTCCCCGGCGGGGGGTTCCGAGAGCATGACCTGGGCGTTTTTGGCCACTACCCGAAGCTCCCGGCCGCCGATGTTGCCTACAATGTAGGAGGGCGGACGGTACTCCGTCATGGGTGATTGGGCTTCCTGCACCTTGGCCGTGTTTTGCTCGATGATCTGGCGGACCTGGTCTTCGACGCGGAAGTATCGGTCCGAAGGGGTAACATTGCCGATCCCCTGATGGGGCCGTTTGAAGTTATAGTATTCAACATATTCTGCGATTTTAGCCTGGGCCTCCTCGAAGGAAGACAGGGGAATATTTTGCAGACTTTCTTGGAGCAGGTTCCTCCAAAAGGATTCGACCTTACCCATGGTCTGAGGGTGATACGGTCTCGACCGGATATGCCGGATGCCGAGCTTGGTCAAGAAGACCGTGAACTGGGACTTGCCCCGCCAGGTGTAGTATTGCCGGCCGTTGTCCGAGAGAACCTCTTTGGGGGCTCCGTGTTTTTCTATGGCCGCCCGGAAGACCTCGAGCACATGGACCGTCGTTTGGAAACGGTGCAGGCCCCAGCCTACGATGAAACGGCTGTTATCGTCCAGGAAGGCGATGATATAGACCCGGTATTGCCCCTTGATCATGAAGGTCATGATGTCGGTCTGCCAAAGATCATTGGGGGCCGCTCGCTCGAAGGTCTTTAGCCTGGGCGGGGTGTTGCGCCGGGGCCGTGGAGGGGAGGCCGGCGTTTTTCCTTGTCGCAAGAGAAGTTTTTTGATTGTTTCCTTGGCGAGCTTTAAGAATCCCTGCCTATAGAGAGCTCCCTGGATTTTCCCGAGTCCGGCTTGGGGTTGGGACTGGGTGATGGATTCCAAGAGTCCTCCGGCAGCCTGGACCTTGGGGCTCGGGGATATGACGCCGCTTCGTTGGCCGGTTTGTTCCAAGGCCGTCAAGCCACCGCTGTCATAGGCCTTGACCCATTTGTAGAGAGTATGGTCGCAAACCCCGAACAGGCTTTTAACCTCTTTTATAGTGAGGCCTCGTTGGCGGGCCTGAACAGCTTCCATTTTTTGAGCGACAGTCCATTGAGTTAATTTTTTTCCTTTAGTTGTTGATGGCATTTGAGCCTCCTTTTTTTGAATATTCCTGGAGGCTCGGGTGTCAACAGAACTTGGGAACGGAACATGTTGCAATTCTACTAGACGGGATAGATATGTTAAGACACGGGCTCACAAAGGAAGTTGAAGAGGCTGGTTTTAAGAATGTCACGAAGGCCTCGAAGTATCGCGGGGTATTTCAAACCGTACAGGGCGTCAAACAGCCAAGCGGCGGCTAATGAAGGAAGGTCAGGATGGTTTTAACGTCCAGATCGGCAAGGACAACCGGCCGTGGGGTTCGTTGCCGGGAATTCAAATAGGCGAACAGGATTTTCAAGGTGTCGAGGTAACTCTTGCGGTTAGGGGTCAGGTCTACACTTGACACTTACCCTGGGGTAAGTGTCAAGTGTAGACCTGACCCCTAACTTATTTTTTGATGAGATTGCTTCGCCCGGGGCTCGCAATGACAACCAAACTTTTGCCCCCGCACCCTTGAAAAACTTGAAAGCCCGAAGTAAACGTGATATAAATTAAACTGATGAAACCACGAGCGTTGCCGTTTTTGGGTTTGTGCCTCGGCCTGCTGGCTGTTTTTGTCCTTATTGCTCACGTGGATCAGCCGAACGTGGACTGCGCCGGCTCCGGTTCGCGCCAGTGCGTTCTTTGCGGCACTCCTTTTATCGGGCCCGCGCCTTCTTTGTCTTTGCCCAGGCCCAGCCGTGGTTTTAGCCGCATAAAAGCGATTTTACGGCCCACTTTTTTTGAAAAACTCGCGCCGCCGTCCAACAATCCGCGCTCGCCTCCAACTGCTTAGCCTTTCTTTAATTCGCGCTATACCTGGCACGGGCACATATTGCGCTTTTGGTTGGGGCGCTTTTGCCCAAGATCGAAGTGACCCGCAGCGAGCATACCCGAAGGTATGTAAGCGAGGACGCGCAAAGAGCCTGGGCAAAAGCGCCCCAGCGCCCCAACCCCTCTGGGGAGACCCCATTTTTGGCCAGCTGCGTCGTTGCGCCTTCGCTTACGTGCCGCAGGGGCACGCCGCGCTCGGCGCGCCTAGCATCCGGCTCAAAACTGGGGTCTCCAAAAGCGCAATATGTGCCCGTGCCAGGTATAACTATAAACAAAACCGCCCGAGGCGGTGAAATTTTCATAGGAGGAGGAACAAATGATTTTTAAAGCGATTATTTTAATGTTGTCATTAACAGGCTGGTGCGCCGGAAACCTTTTTGCGCAGACTTTTTATGAGGACCCCCAGATGATGAAGGGGGCCACTCCATTACCGGGCATGAGAGGGGCTGTTGCCAATCTACCTGACATCAGCATTATCGGCGTGATGAAGGGCTACGCGAGCGACGATAAAACCGACACAGACAAGGACAAATTCGAGTTTGAGGAGGTTGAGGCGGCCTTCCAGGGGTATATTTATCCTGAAATGAGGGCTGATGTGTTTCTGGCCATTCATAATCATGACGGAACTTATGAGGCTGAAATTTGCGAAGCCAAAGCCACTTTTCAGAGGATGTTGGAAGGGCTTTCGGCTGAGGCCGGCAAAATTCATGTCAATTTCGGCAGGCTCAACAAGATTCACGGACATCACAGGCTAATGGCGGATCAGCCGCAGGCCATCACGAACTTTTTTGGGGATCACGGCTTAGTCGGCCAGGGTGGAACTTTGAGTTATCTTTTTCCTCTGCCGTTTTATATGCAGTTGGAAGGCGGGGCATGGAGCATGGAAGGACATCATCATCACCCGAGCGAAACAGCCGAGGTTTTAGATACGAGCCTAAACCCCGTTAACGCCTTCATTGAAACCGAATCCGAAGAGTTTTCGCTGGCGGACAAGGCATACACCGGCAGATTAAGAACCTCATTCGCGCCGACAAAAAAGACCGAATTTGAATTGGGCTCAAGCGTGGCTAAGGGCAAGGGCGCGCATTTCAGCCACCACAAGGATAATGCCATTGTTTTCGGCGCCGATCTTACCTTGCGGGCTTGGCCAACGGCTTATCGCCGGTGGATATTCCAGAACGAGTGGTTCTATTTAAAAAGAGAAGTGCCCGTAGGAAAGCTCTATCGAAACGGCGCTTATAGTTATCTTAATTATCGCTTCACGAAATACTGGGATGCCGGTGTCCGGTGGGACTACGCGGAGGGCGCTTTTCCGGTCAATGAAATTGAACGCGCTGTTTCAGGGATTGTTCATTATCATTTAACTGAAACCTCAATGCTGGGCGTGCAGTATAAAAAGCGTTATTTAGAGAACAATAAGGAAGTCAACGAGGCATGGCTGCGCCTTGCCTTCGGCATCGGTCCGCACAGCCACGAATTGGAGTAACTGAGTGGTTGGGAAGTTTTCCCCAACCCGTCACCCCAGCGAAAGCCGGGGTCTAGAATATCGCCTTCGTGATTCCGACGGGCTGGATTCCGGCTTCCGCCGGAACGACGAAGGAAAAAGATGGGAGGACATAATGTTTAAAAAGTGTGCTTTGGCGTTTTTATTTTGTTTTTTGGCGGCCACGGCCCAGGGGGCCGTCCGGGTGATCACGGCGACCGAGGACCTGGCTTGGCTGGCCGGGGTGGTGGCCGGCGAATTGGCGGTTGTTGAGAGCCTTTCAGCCGGCGATCAGGATCTTCATATGGTTGAACCCAGACCCAGCATGGTGGTCAAGTTGAAAAAAGCGGATATGATCATCAAAGTCGGTCTGGACCTGGACATGTGGATGGACAGCCTGATCGCGGCTTCGAGAAATTCGAAAATCATTTATGGCGCACCGGGTTATGTTGACGCGTCCGTCGGCCTTGAGCTTCTTCAGGTTCCCAAAGGCAAGGTGGATTCCAGCATGGGCGATCTTCATATTTACGGCAATCCTCACTATTGGCTTGATCCGGTTAATGCGCGAACAACGACCAATAACATTGTTGGCGGCCTTTGCCGGATTTCTCCCGGCAATTGCGCCATTTTTAAAGAGAAGCGTGAGCAGTTCCTGAAAGAGCTGGATAAAAAACTCTTGGAATGGGAAAGGAAATTAGAGCCGTTTCGCGGCTCGCCGGTCGTCACCTATCACAACTCCTGGGTTTATTTCGCCAAACGCTATGGGCTGGAACTTATCGGCAATGTCGAGCCCAAGCCGGGCCTGCCGCCGACACCTTCCCATATCGCAAAGCTCATTGAAACCATGAAGAAGAACAACGTCAAAGCCATTATGATGGAGACATATTTTTCCAGGCAGGGTCCGAAAAGCATTGCTCAAAAAACCGGGGCCAGGGTCCTGGTTGTTCCCAGTTCTATAGGCGGCTTGCCGCAGATCAAGAGCTTTTTTGATCTCTTCGACTACATTGCGGATACGCTGGCCGGTGCGCTTGGAAAAAAGGAGGGATGATTCCCATGTTGGACTTGATGATTTTGCCGTTTTTGGCGTGCTTGATTTTGACCGGCATCCATGCCTATTTGGGCATTCACGTTGTAGAACGCGGAGTGATTTTTGTGGACCTGGCCCTGGCCCAGATCGCCGCCCTTGGAAGCGTCGTCGCTGTTCTTGTGGGCTGTGGTCTGCATTCGACTCACGCATATCTCATGTCACTTGGATTTACGTTTGTAGGAGCCGCGATTTTTTCCCTGACAAGGTTCAAGAAGGCGGATGTTCCCCAGGAGGCCATTATTGGGATCGTCTATATCGTGTCCGCGGCCGCCGCTATTTTGGTTTTGGACAGAGTGCCCTCCGATGCCCAGCATATCAAGGAAATGCTGGTCGGCAACATACTTTTTGTCAGCGGGGGCCAGGTCTTAAAGACCTTCCTGCTTTACGCCGCCATCGGGGCGCTTCATTTCGTCTTCCGCAAAAAATTCATCATGATTTCCTGCCGGCCGGACGAAGCCCAAAAGCAGGGAATTTCCATCAGGCTTTGGGACTTTCTGTTTTATATGACCTTCGGTTTTGTCGTGACAAGTTCCGTGGAATTGGCCGGGGTGCTTCTGGTATTTTCCTATCTCATTATTCCGGCTGTCTGCGCCATGTTTTTTACGCGCGATTTCGGCAAAAGGCTGGCTTTGGGCTGGACATTGGGCACCGTGGCAAGCTCGGCCGGCGTCTGGGCGTCGGCCACTTTGGATCTTCCCACCGGCGCGGCCATTGTCTGCGTTTTCGGAATCTTGGTCCTTGGCAGCGGCATGGCGAAATATGCCAGAACTCGAATGTCATCCTGAACGTAGTGAAGGATTCCGCGCCGGAATAGCCTGTTCTTATTGGCTTGACACCCCCACGGGCGCCACGATAATCGGCGTTTTCGGCGCGGCTTTGGTTTTAATGGTTATCGCAAAACGTTTATTGCCCGGACAGGTTTCGTGGTAAAATACTAGGCAATGGAGAAACGGCAGAACCCAAGGCACAGTCTTGAATTTTTTCTTCTAATTTAATGAAGAAAATTGCTTTTGGTTGGTACGGCGGTAAATTTAGCCATCTTGACTGGCTCTTGCCCCTTTTGCCCCCAGCAGAACATTTTTACGAGCCATTTGGAGGCTCCGCCGCGGTACTTCTAAATAGAAATCCTTCGCCGGTAGAAACCTACAATGACCTTGATGGTGAGGTTGTGAATTTTTTTAAAATTTTGCGCGAGAAACCAGATGATCTTATACGAGCAATAGGTCTTACGCCGTTCTCGAGGGAGGAATTTGAGTTTGCCATTGACCATCAAGAGGATAAGAGCTTGTCCGATTTGGAGAGAGCGCGGCTATTTTTTGTTCGCGCAAGACAAGTTCGGACAGGGTTGGCTCAAAAGGCAAGCTCCGGCAGATGTGCGAATTGTAAATTAACCTCTCGCGCTGGAATGTCAGGAGCGATTTCAAGATGGCTTGGCAGCGTTGACAGCTTGCCGGGGATCGCGGAAAGATTAATACGGGTTCAAATTGAAAATGCTCCTGCTGTTGCGGTTATAAAACGATACGATAGTCTAAGCACTTTATTTTATTGTGATCCGCCATATACTCACGATGCGCGTGGCGATGTTAATGCTTACAAGTTTGAAATGGACACGAATGCCCATCGCGAACTTGCGGACGCATTAAGAAGCGCAAAAGGAATGATTGCTGTATCTGGTTATGAGTCGCCGCTTATGAACGAATTATATAAGGGGTGGCGCAAGATTGTGGGGCCGGTAAAAAATATAAATTCTGTCCGGCAGCCCAGGCAGGAAATTTTATGGATTAATTACGATATTGATAATAATGTGCCATGGAAAAGCCAACAAACATCCTTAATATTGCCCTTGCAAGAGCTGCTAAACGTTTAAGCAAACCCTTTTTCGTAGACAGGGAAATTTTGCACAAGATCGAGTCTGTGTCTCGCAATATTCACAATCGAGCAGGCGTTCGTTTGCTTATGTCTTGTTTATTGGCAAAACTTGATAATCCAAAAGTTGACGTTCGAAAGCCTTATACCGAGATTGGCGATAAGGATAGTTTTTCCGGCAGAACTTATGACGAAACGTACATCGGCAATTTTATCGCAAAGCATCGGCTTCCATGTAATCCAACAACAGCGTTTTTGACCCCCGCGCTTCGAAATCAAAACATCATGCTTACACCAAAACTAAATTTGGTTGGCAGGCCGCCCGAGGTGTATCAAGATGTCCTTGAACTTTTGGACTTAGTGCATAAAAAAACTATTGCGGCCAATCTACTTTTGGCTGAAACAATGAGACAGCTTATTATTGTACGGGATGAAAACCAAAAGCGCATCAAATCCCTGCTCAAAAATCTCCGCAATACCGGAAGCATTCCGCTTTCGGGTGAAGACATTATCAATCTCATTCAACAGCATTTAGATTGCAAGGGTTCAAGCAGATTGCCGGTGCTTATTGTTGCCGCAGCATATCACACCATTGGCGTATGCATCCGGGAAAGAGTTCTGCCGCTTCAGTCTCACAATTCTGCGGATAGGCAGACGGGCGCATTGAGAGATTTGCAGATTACTTTAATTGACGAAAACAATATCATAACGAGCTACGAGATGAAGATGAAAAAAGTTACGATTGATGACATAGATGTTGCTTTGCAAAAAATAAGAAGCGCAAAGCGCAAAATTGATAATTATATTTTTATCACAACCGATGTGATTGATGATGGGGTAAAGAAGTATGCCAAGTCGCTTTACGAACAAACAGGAGGAATAGAAATTGTGATTTTAGATTGCATCGGTTTTCTGCGCCACTTCATCCATCTTTTCCATCGTTTCCGGCTCCAATATATTGACGAATATCAAAAACTTGTTATGCTAGAGCCGGACAGCGCTGTTAGTCAGCCGCTCAAAGAAGCATTTCTTGTGTTGCGCCAAACGGCAGAAAGTTCGTAAAACTTATACTTCGCATGGCAGTTTTAAGAATCACCAAGTACCCTGAAGAGGTTTTAAAGACCAAATCCAAAAAAATCGAGAATTGGTCCAAGGACCTATCAAGGCTTACGCTAGACATGTTCGACACCATGTACGCGGTGGGCGGCGTGGGCTTGGCCGCCAACCAGATCGGGCTTGCCCTGCGCCTGGCCGTCGTTGACGTCCAGGCTGACGGAAAATCTAAAAAAATCATTCTCATCAATC
>JACQWW010000192.1 GCA_016209025.1 Elusimicrobiota bacterium
AATTCTAAACTCTCTGGTTTCTCCGGCCAGGATTTACTTCAAGATTACGGCTATCAATAAGACGGGGTTAAGAACAGAATCTCAAATTGGAAATTTCACGACCCCGGCCGATGTGTATGTTCCTGCGGATATGTTCGGGGTCATGGATTTCTCACGGCCCATACAGGTTTCAATCACCAATCCTTCCATCCCTTCGGTCTCTTACGCGATCAACGGTTATAGCGGCCAGCAGGCTCTGACAAGCACGTCAACGCCGGCGGCTGTCTGGATTGACTCTTCTGCCCTGGCCGGCGGCTCCAAAGAATTAAGCCTGACCTTTGACGGGTTTTCCTATACCCAGAGAATCGTCATAGACACGGATTATTCTTCCCGGAACTTCAGGCTGGCCAGGCTGGTCGTTGACAACGGAGGAACCTACGATGCCGCTGCGCCGGGAGGCTCAATGGTCCATTCGGTGATCGCCCAGGCAGCTGATCAGGTCATGGAATCCGGCCAAAGCAGGCTTTATCTGGGGTATTTGTCGGGCATTGATCCTGTGGCGCCGTCGTCTGCAACGCTTGGCGCTGTTTCGGGCCCTGGGACTGGGGCAGTCACCCTGTCCTGGGCAGACGCAGGCGACGACGCGAACGTCGGGACCGCCATGAGCTATGAATTAAGAAAAGCGCAATTTGAGATAACAGCGGAGAATTTCAACCAGGCAAGCCTTGTTCCCCTCACCCTGCCCTCTCCCACAAGGGGAGAGGGGGGACAAGGGCAGGGAGGGCAGGGACAGGGAATAATTATGACGCCTCTTCTTGCCGGAACAACACGACAGTTCCTTGTTTCCGGCTTGGCCGATGGAACAACCTATTTCTTTGCCTTGAAGGTCATGGATGAGCTTTTGAACTACTCTATTTCAAATACGGTCTCGGCCAAGACCTTTGAGATGGCTCAAAGCACGGATTCAATCGGAGGCAGCCCGGTCGTCTCTTTTGTTTCTCAGGTTCCAGGAATAACCATCAGCCAGGTTGACATGGCGGTCTCCACCCCGGCCGTGGCTCTGGCCACCAGCGCCACAGCGGCCCAGGGCCTTGTCTTTGCCGGCCCTGTTTATGACATTATCAACCCTCTGCCTTCTCTGCCCGGGGGAGCGGTTATTACTTTCCATTACCAGGACTTGGATGATCCCAGCCTGGAAGAGGACTTAAGGATTTACCAGTTCAATCCTTCATTGAACCAATGGATTATGGTTGCCGATGTCCCCCCTGATACAGCCAACAATGTCATCAGCGCGCCTGTGGCAAGCCTTTCTCTGTTCTCGGTAATGCTTAAAGACAGGAAGCCGCCAATGACCACGGCCCAGTTTATCAATGGGGAGCAGTTCAGGTCATCCCAAGGCCGGTTATTCGCCTCAAGCAATACCCTTTTTGGGTTTCTGGCCCAGGACCCTGCCTTGGGCAGGATGCCTGGCTCAGGCACAGCCGGGACCCAGTATCGCCTGGACCTAAGCCAAGAGGAACCTTTTATTGCCTTTACCCAGCCATTCGGCTTGACCGAGGGTTTCCATACCCTTGACTTTAGAAGCTGGGACATGGCGGGAAATACCGAGACAGTGAGAAGCCTGGCTGCAGGCATTGATGCTGCGGGGCCCAGGGTAAGTTCTTTGACCGCGGATGCGGCGACTATAGAGACTGCCGACGGTCTTGTCGTCTTTGCGCCAACCGCAACCATTATCGCAACTGTTATTGATCCGGTTGTCAGCCAAGTGGCGTCAGGGCTCAAGAGCGTGTCTTACAGCGTTGATAGAGGAAGTTTTACCGTCTATGAGATTGCTTCGCCCTGTTCCGCAGAGCTCCAAGGACGGAGTTACGACCAGAGGCCGTGGCCGCCCGAGGCTCGCAATGACATCATAACAAGCAGTTTCTTTTCCGTTACATTAGGCGCTGGGCTTCATTTGCTGAAAATCCAGGCCCAGGACAATGTCGGCAATGCCCTGGATCAGACTTTCAAAATCGTTGTCGGGGACAACCTGCCTCCCAGGACAACCCTGGCTGTCTTAGAACCGTCTTTTACCGCTGTTTCTGGTCCTGACCTGCAAAACAGCGCCTTAAATGCCTCAAGCGTATCATTGCCCATAACCTTTGTCTCACCCATGACCATAATGACCTTGACATCCACTGACGACCTCAGGGAACCGGCTGATGGCCAGGGATCAGGGGTTTCAAGGGTCTTTGCCGGCTTAAACGAGGTCTTTGTTTCCACCTTTGCCAATCCCTCGCCGGCCATAGGGCAGATGTTCACCAGCAGTTTTGTGTTTTTTGGGATACCCGACGGGCTCTACGATTTTAAGTTCTCCGGCGAGGACGTTGTAGGCAACAAAGAACAAATCGTCACTATGGTTATCGCCATTGACAGGCTGGGGCCCTTGACTAAGGAAAATGGGACACTTTATGCCACCAGTAAAGATACTTTTGGATTTGTGGCCATGGACAATCTTTCCGGAGTCAAAGAAATCACCTATCAGATTGATGAAGGCTCCACTGAAGCCTTTGCCGGAATTCCCATTTCCTTTACCCAAGAAGGAAGGTTCAAGCTGCGTTTCAGCGCCATAGACCAGCTGGGCAACCAAGGGTTTCCCATGGAACTTACCATCATCGTTGACGATACGGCGCCTACTTTTTCCGGCCTGGAACCTATAACGATTGAGGCTGAAGATCTAAGGAACGCTTTGACCGGTCTTGAGGTCGTGGATGGTTCGGCGCGGCTCATCACCAAGAAAGCCTGGCCCATAAGTTACGAGGGCAATGTTCTGCCGGAAAACAACACGCCGCCTTTTAAGGTGTGGCGGATGGCAGGCAATTACCAAGAAAGCCTGGAAAACGGCATTTACCGGGTTGATTTTCCCGGACCTCGCCAGGATTACAACGACATAATCCTGCAATGGTCTAATTTACAAACAAAATTGGACGCTGGTTTTACTATTGAGATGCGCGCCAGGATCAATGAGCAAGCGCGCATCTACCTTGAGCTCTACAATATCAATCCATTTATTACCCAGTTTTATTCCACCGCTGATATTTTTAATGAGCATATGAGCGCTTATGTCAGGGGCGCCCCTGCCCCTTATTGGCACATAGTAAATTTTGCCCCAGGAGCGTTTCATGTCTTTCGCTGGGTTTACCGGGCCCAGGGAATGCTTTTGTTCCTTGATGGTAATTTAGTCACCCGGATTGACTATCAGACTCCAGGGCAAACCAGTGTCAGTGACTTTGTCCAGGCTCTTGTCGGCAGTATGGTTTCCATTTCTGGTTCGGTCGAGGTTGATTATATCCGCATCAATGACCAAGAAGCCTTGGAGCCGTCCGAGCCTGCCGTTGATCTGGTAGTGCTCGAAGGCAGCATAGAAACCCCCTTTCTCGATCTTCCGGAAATCACCAAGATCGCCGGCTTTCGAGCAAACCAAGACCCCAAGGAAGGCCAAATTATTCATGAATTTACCACTGATGGCGCTTCTTTCCTGCCTATTGAAGAGCTTGCCCAAACCGATCTAACGTCAAGGAAAATTAAATTCCGATCAACACTTAACAGGGATTCGCTGGAGAAAGCCTCTCCCACGCTTGACTCCTTTTCCTTTGAACTTAAACGGCTGGTTTCCTTAAGCGCCCAAGCTCTCGGACCTTTAAAACCGGGTCCGGCTGATATCAGCTTCATCACCTCAGAGAGACTGATCAGTTCCCCCACTGTAACCGTTGACGGGGGACAAGCCTTTGACGGCCACGCTGCGCCATCTCTGTCCTGGAGGTACGCTTACAATTTAAGTTCATCTGCGCCGTCAGGTGTTTTCCCGGTAAAGATTGAAGGGGCGGATTTGGCAGGCAATGCCGGCACGGACATGAGTGTGTCGCTGATCCAAGACTTTACTGCGCCGGCCATCGCCATGGCCGACCCCAAAGAAAACGGCAAATTCATCGCTATAATAAGTTCCATTCCCGTCAACATCAGCCTGACGGATAATTTTGACCCCAATCCCACGTTCACCAAGCTGGAATTGGTCCAAGTAGAGAACAAAGGCTTATTGAGGGGTCCGACCATATTTGCGGTGAGTCCAGGCGATTGGGTTGATCCTTTCAGCATAGATGATGGTTTGTGGGTTCTTGAGGCCGAAGCCAAGGACTGGGTGGCAAACTCAACCAGGGTTGTTTCCGGCGTCTTTGAGGTGATTCATGACATTATGCCGCCAAGAACTTCTCTTCAAATCGGGAATCCCAAACTGCTGACAAGCACGAACACGGCGGGCACAGTTCCTGGCGGCGCGGGAATTTCTTTTTTAACGAAAAATTCGCTGCTCAACCTTGTTTCCCTGGACGACTTGATTACCGCGGGCGACGGCATCGGCCTGGGCGCGGCCTTG
>JACQWW010000166.1 GCA_016209025.1 Elusimicrobiota bacterium
ACGCCATAGAAAAAATTGGGCGCGCGCAAAATCAAAATTGCAAACAAAACTTTTCTGTGCTGAGGCGAGCGGTAGCGAGCGGCGGCGGGTTGGCTTCCTTAGTGAGGATTTTGCTCAAAGAATGTTCGAACTTCGTCCAAAAAACACCGCAGTCCAGCAGGCAGTCCCATGAGCACATGGGGCACTTTGTCTGAGCCAAAGTACGGTTCGGACGCGCCGGAGGCGCTAAGACAGTTTTGATAACTGTCTCGCCCTCACCGCATCAAGATCAAAAGGGCCGTGCTATAATAAAATCGTATGCATAAGAAAAAAAGCCTTGACGCAAAAGCTGCCACCAAAGGCGACCTTAAAACTCTCTCAGCAAGATTCGATGGAAAACTTCGAAAGAACACCAATCTTATCATCGAAGAGCTCTCTAAAGACATAAGAAACGCCGCCAAAGAAGGCCAAGAAGAAACAATTAAAGTCATGAAAGCTGAATTTGCCAACTTAAGGCCCCGCTTAACGACCACAGAGGATGAACAAGATATTCTCAAAAGCCGCCTTGACAACCACGAAGAGCGCCTTAAAAAACTCGAAACCGTCTCTATTTAGCCGCACTTTTTACCCTCTCCTTCAGGGAGAGGGCAGGGTGAGGGGAATCAAAAATTCTGAAAATTAACCCCTCGCCCCCACCGCCAAGTGGCGGGGCCTCTCCCCGAGGGAGAGGCAAAAAATGCGGCTGTAGAACTACATGCACAAAATGGAAGGGTGCGTGAGCGGCTGAAACGGTCGGTCTTGAAAACCGATAGGCTCTAACGGGCCTCGTGGGTTCGAATCCCACCCCTTCCGCGGATTCGACTCACCCCATGCTTTGCATGGGGTTCGCTCACCGCAGGCCAATAAGTCGAATCCGCATGGTGAGCGAGGCGCGGCCGAGTCGAACCACGGTTTTGAAATCTGTCTCGCCCTCTCCGCGGCTTCTCCCGTCACAAATGAAGACGGCCAGGGCCTCGGTCTCTGACCGTCCCCAAGGCTCTGCCTTTTCTTTGGGGGCTGGCCCCAACTCCGTCCCCGAAGCGCTGCGGAGCGGGACCTGACCCCATTGCTTTTTTTAAAAATTTCTGCCTTCTTGGCACCTTTCCTTATATGTGACTAAAATCCCATTGCAAAAAAAAGGAAAGGGGTGTAGGCTTTAAGCGTAGACGGAGGGAGCAAATCCATATGAGTAGGGACAGTGAAGGAATTGGGAGAAGCGGTTTAATTTTATCATCTAACCCCTCTCCCCTTGTGGGAGAGGGCAGGGTGAGGGGTCCATTAAAAAAGTATGTTTGGGAAATTTTTGGCGGCTTCTTATTGGCAGCATGTCTAGCCTCTTCTGCCCACGCCAAAGGCCCCGGCACCAGCGCCGCGCCCTTTCTCACCATCAGCTTCGGCAGCCGGGCCCAAAGCCTGGGAAATTCCTTCGTGGCCATCGCCGATGATGCCTCCGCCACTTACTTTAACCCCGCCGGCCTTGTGCAAGGCAGAGGGGCAGAGAGGCAGAGAGGCGGAGGGACGCAAAAAAATTATGAATTTCAAGCGTCGAGGTCGGCTTGGTTTCAAGACATCGCCATCAATCAAATGGCCCTGGCAAATTTCCGTCCCGGTCAAACAAGCTGGGGAATTTCCATGACCGGGCTCGCCATCGAAGGCCTTGAGCAAAGAACCGGCGAGACGGAAAAACCCGACGGATATTTCAAAGCAGAAGACATTTCTCTGGGGCTTTCCCTGGCCCGGCGCGTGGGCCGCGGGCCGCTTTCTCTCGGCATGACGACCAAAATCGTCCAGCAAAGAATTTCCAACGTGCAGGGAAACACCGTGGCCCTTGATCTTGGAAGCATGATGAAATTCAAATTCCTACGTCAAAATTTTTCCGCCGGTCTTGGCGTTCGCAACCTGGGACCAAAACTAAATTTTGGCCGCGAAGCTTTCCCCCTTCCGCTTACTTATCACGCGGGCCTCGCCTATCAAGGCTTGATCGTCCAGGTTTTGGAATTCGCTTTCAACCGCGACGGCCTAGCCAACGTCAGCTTCGGCACCGAATATTGGTTTCTCGGAGTTTTTAGCATTCGGGGCGGGTACCTTCGCTCCCTCGCCCTGCGCAACGGGGAGAGGGCCGGGGCGAGGGGTAATTCCGTGGCCGGCATAACCGTCAAGCAGGGAATCACCGGCGGCTTCGGAATTAAAGTCATGAACACCTTCGGCATGGATTACGCTTTCGTCCCTTTTGGAGACCTGGGCGCCGCCCAGAGATTGACTATGAGTTATAAATTCTAATGTTAAAAGATTGCTTGTCATTGCGAGGAGCAGCGGCGACGAAGCAATCTCATGAAAGGGCGAAACTTTTATGAGATTGCTTCACTCGTTTCACTCGTTCGCAATGACGCAGGAGGCTAAAATGAAACACTCAATCAAATCGTCAGTGCTCGCCATGCTGAGCATTATTTTTATCCACGGAATCATATGGGCTTCGGCCCCGGATTTAATGACCTATCAAGGCAGATTAAAGGAAAGCGGCCAGCCGGTCACAGGTATGCGCGATGTGCGGGTTGATTTTTGCACCCTCCTTTCAGGGGGCTCCTGCGAGCAGGGCAGCGTCCAAACTGTTGACGTGCAAAACGGCCTTTTCCGGAGCACGTTCACTCTGCCGTCCAACGTTGATCTGGCCACCGGGAATTTGTTTCTTGAGGTTTGGGTCGGCCCAGTAGCCGGCGCCTTAAACCAGCTTACCCCTCGTGAAAAACTGACCAGTTCCCCCTACGCCATGCACGCGGCCACCGCGGCTTTTGTCCAACTTAACGTTTCCTCAATTACCATGCTCGGCCCCTTCATAGAAACAGGCGAGCTGCCCACTGCCATCAGCGCCGCCAACTTGGCTGACGGCTCAGTTGACAACACAGAGTTCCAATATCTCAACGGCGTGACTTCGGCCGTCCAGAGCCAGATAAACGCCAAAGCGCCTCTGTCAGGGGCCACCTCCTACATCCAAAACACCGATATTCTCCAAGCAGGAGCAACCTTTTACATTTCATCGGGCACAGTCAACGCCCTGAGAGTCGCCGGCTCGATTGATCTGCCGGCCAATTCCATCGGCTCGGCCGCCCTAGACAACTCCTCGGTCACCAAGCTGGGAGCCAAGATTGATTTGGGCAGTTCCGCCGAAGTCGCCGGAACCCTCTCCGGCTCCCGCGTATCAGGAGGAACCTTCGGCGCGGTCAACGGCCTTCCCGGCGGCTCCACCAGCTACATCCGGAACACCGGCGCACTACAATCCGGAGCTACCTTTTATGTATCCTCAGCCAGCGTTGACGGCCAAACGCTTTTGGCCAGAATTTCGGGAAACGTCGGCATCGGCATGGACAGCCCTGTTTACAGGATGCATATTATGGGGCCTTCTAATAATACCTACCTAATATACTCAAGCAATGCGGTAACATCCAACAACGCCTACGGTATTTATTCAATTGCCGATGCCAGAAATTCGGCCACCGCCAACGCAGAAGCCTCTGGCGGAACTTTCTATGGTTTTGGCGAAGATGGTTCCAATGGGATCGCCTATGGCATCAGAGCCTATGCCAATGCTTATGGGAACGCTGCGGCTTACGGGGTGTATAGTGACGCCGAAGCCGGCTCCACGACCGGACTGGAATATGCTTTTTATGGCCTGGGGAAGAGCTTTTTTTCAGACAAAATCGGCATCGGCACCGCCAACCCCTCCTCCGAGATTCATATCTTCCGCGCTGCCGGCACCGGCGGCTCCCTTCTTAAGGTATCCACCGGAACCACAAATCTTCTTGAAGTTGCCGGTTCATCTGTTTCCATTAACGCAGGAACCCTCTACGTCAAAGGCGGTGTGGACACTGCCGCAGGCTCAGGCTTCAACGGCTGGGATACCAACTCCTCCAACGACGTTACCGACCCTGTTACTTCAGGAGCTCTCACCTTGGACGTCGTAGGAGCCGACCTTGACACCTCCAACCAGCCAGGCATTACCATCTCCACCCATGTCTTCTTCGGAACCGGAGCCACGATCTCCACCTACAACATGACCACCGGAAACCTCGATCTCTACGGAACCATTGCCGATAACGACCTTTCCAGCGCTATCACCCGCGACACGGACTGGGACACCATCTCAGAAATCAACACTGCCTCCAC
>JACQWW010000167.1 GCA_016209025.1 Elusimicrobiota bacterium
GGCCACCCAAACAAGGCAACGGCAAAGATCAAAAAGAAATTAAACTCCCTGAAGACCCTGTTGCTTTTGCCAACTGGTTCTATAACACCATGGATTGGCAATTATGTTTAGAGTTTTTATTTTCCCTCGGAAATATCAGCGCTAAAAATTTCGTGTGCGCTGAACTCGCAACATAATAAAGCCTGTTGGAATAAAATAATCCAAACCCAAAGAATGGGTTTTTACGTCTCCTTCCCTGTTTTGCGTCTATAAATCGCCCAACCACTGCAAAAGATTTTCCGTAGAAGGCCCCTTGGGGCCCCCCAGACAACTCTGCACATAATCAGGCGGGCCAAATTGTTCCAAGATGCGGCGTTTTTGACTCAAATCAGCATGGCGATAACGATCGCCGGATTGAATTAAAGCGTGCCCCATCCAATCTTTGAGAACATTGGGGTCTACGCCGGATTGCGTTAGGTGGGTTGCCGTCGAGTGTCGTATGTGATGAGTCGAGAGGCGTCTCCCTGCCAGGGAACGGCATTTGCCAGATGCCATTTTGATGTACTTTTTGACGAGCAGGCGTATGCCAAGACGCGTAAAGGCTTGAGATCGTTGATTAATGAAAAAGCTGGCAGAAGCAGGGGGATAGGGCCGACGGCGATGTTTTTGCTGATAGAGCAACAGCAGTTCGACGGTTGCAGGCCATAAAGGAATCGTCCTTTCTTTGCGGCCCTTGCCTATTATCCGGACGTTGCGGTTAGGGAAATCAAAACTGGCAATTGTAAGGTCGGCTATCTCTTGAGCCCGTGCTCCCGTATTATAAAGCAAGGTTATAATGGCCAGATCACGAATTCCATCGGACGTGGCGACACAAGGTTGAGCCAAGACGGCCTCCATTTCCTGACGGGTGAGGAAATCGGCATTTTTAAGATACGTCTTTTTTATAGGAATAGCGGCAATGCGTTTGGCCAGGGATTCCAGACTGGGATGATGGAGGCTGATGTATTGGAAAAACGACCCAATGGCGGCAAGACGCAGATTGCGCGTTAGGGTGGAGTTGCCTCGGCCATGCCGGACGTCTTGAAGGTAGCTCAGGAAGCCAAGGATGGTTTTGGAATCAAGGTCTTTAACTTCCAGGGGACGTTTTAGCCGTCGTTTGGATCGGATATAGGAAATCAGGAGCCTGAAGCTGTCGCGGTAGCTTTTAATCGTATGCGGGCTGGCTCCCTTTTGTTGCCGAAGATATTGGATGAAGAATTCTTTGATATATCGATCCAAAGGAATTCTCATCGTACGCGGACCCTGTGGAGCGCTTTCTCAGCAAGTCCCCCAAAACCGCTGCGGAAGCGCTTGTCTCCTTCGCGCAAAAGGTCAAGGGTGATATTAAGATAGGTTTGGGTGGCTGAGATGTTCACGTGGCCCATGTAGGCGGCGAGCAAGGGAAGCTTGTTTGAGAGGTCATGGCCCTGCTGGTACCACTGGTAGAGCTTATGAATGGCAAAGGCCCTGCGTAAATCATGAATCCGCGGGGCGAGGCGGCCGGAAAAGGGTCCCAAGCCGCAGCTCTGGCGCAACTTGCGGAAATACTTTTCTATGTGGGAGTGCGTGTAGGGAAGTCCGCGATGGCAAAAAAATGGGGCGTTGCCATCGGGGGCTGGGTAGAATTTGAGGCGTAGGGCTAAGTAGTTCTCTAATAGCAAGCGTATGGATTGGGCAAAAGGAACCAAGCGATTTTTGTGGAATTTTGCGTTGTGGATACGAAGCAGATTCTCCTCGAAATCCACATCTTTGATTTTGAGCCTCAGGGCTTCGCCGAGTCTCAGTCCGCAGGCATAAATGAGAAGCAACATTACTTCCATGGTCCGCCCAAAGAGACGGTGCGGCCGTTTGCGTTGCATTGTTCGGGTTTGTTCGAAAATCCGGTGGATTTCTTGCAGTGTGTAGATGTGGGGCTTAAACGGTTTCTGTTTGAGGCGGTGAATTTTAAGGGCTGGATTATCCTGGATGACCCCTAGGCGTATAAGGTAACGGCAAAATACCCGGACAAAACCCAGTCTGATGTTTTTAGTGGCTGCGCCGGCGCGAGGGGCAGAATGGATCCAATGCGCAATAAAGACTTCGTTAAATTCCCGCAGGGAGGAAAGCCTGTAAAAGAGGGCATAGTAATCAAGATCCCGCGCAAGGTAGGCGCGGCTATAAAAGCTGGTATAGCCCAGCTTTTGCTTAAACTCCAAATAGGCTTTGAGGTAAGGCTTGAGGAGGCTGGAAAAACGGGCCGGCCGTTGCTGTTTTCTCATTGATGAGCAATTGCAGGCTTGTCGATCTGCGGCGGCACCAACAAGCAGGCATAATTGTCGGCTACCTCGCGCATCTCTTCAATAGAGATGCGGGTGTAGACGTAGGTGCTTTGCAATGCCTGATGCCCCAACAGGACCGAGATATGGGACAGCGGCGCCCCGCGGTCCAACATGGCCTTGGCAAAGCTATGACGCAAGACATGGCAGCCATAAGCGGGCAAAGAATTCCCGAAGCGCTCTTTGAGGCGCCATCGGACTCTCTTGTCGAGAATGGTTTTAGTCAAAGGCCGCCATGGGGCACGCAGAGTAAGAAACAGGCGCGGGTTCGAGCAATGAGGCCGTATAGTCAGATAATCGGCCAGCGCCTGTTGACATCGA
>JACQWW010000004.1 GCA_016209025.1 Elusimicrobiota bacterium
CCGGAGCCTTGGCTTTGGCCTTGGCCGGAGGAAGATTCCGGCTCTTGGGAATTGCCTCGATTCATCATGCGGTTGTAATAATCAGGGTCCCCCGGATGGGGCAAACCGGTGATTTGGCTGTAGTATTGCCGGCTTCGCGCGTCATCGGCATTGATACAGTTGGGGGTCTGTCCTACTGCTTCGCAAAGCTGGTCTTCGGCAGGGCCTTTGGTTGAAACAGGGACAGATGGAGCGGCAACAGGCAAAACAGAGGATGGGCCGAGACCGCCTGTCTGAATCTTGGGCAAATCCGCGCCATCGAAGTAGGCGTGGGTGATTGATTTGGCTTCTTCAGCATTGGAGTTTAATATGCCCTGGGAAACCAGAATAGGCTGGAGCTGGAATTCTTCCTGATCGGCACGATCAATCGCCGCGAAAGCGTTTAAAGGGACAAGCTCGAAAACAAGCAAAAAGCAAAGCAGGCAGCTTAAAAGCCGGAAAAATAGATTTGGATATTTATGAATTTCCCTATCTCGACTTCTCATGGGTCACCTTTTATGAGCAAAACAAGCAAACGATCTGGCTTTTGCTCCCTGGTGACCCGAATTAAAGGAGTTCGGGGTGGAGGCCCGCTGGTCCTGCGCGTTGCGCTATCCTGCGGTTACAAGGAACGAAGAAATTATAGCACACAGAAATAGTTTTGCGATGGGCTCGCGCGAGCCGTCAAATTGCGCCGAAACGCCGGTCGCGGTTCTGATATTCAATAACCGCTTCCAGTAGGTGCTGGCGGCGGAAATCAGGCCAAAGAACGTCAAGAAAAATCAATTCGGCATAAGCCGCCTGCCAAAGAAAAAAATTTGAAATTCTTTGCTCCCCGCTTGTCCGAATCATTAAATCAACCGGCGGCAAATTTCCCGTAAACAGCGCCTTCTCGAATTCCGTCTCTGTGATTTCGCGCTGCGCGCTGCGCGCTCCGCCCTTTAATAATTTATTTACCGCCTGCAAAATATCTTGCTTGCCGCCGTAATTGACGGCAAGATTCAAGATCAAACCGGTATTTTTGGCAAGCATTTCCCCGGCCCGGTCTATTGTTTTATTGAGCCAGTCCGGAAGCTTTTGGCGGTCGCCCGAACACATGAAACGCACGTTGTTGCCGCAAAGCTCATCAAGTTCATTGGCAAGCGTCCGATCGAAAAGCCGCAGGAGAAAAGCCACCTCTTCTTTCGGCCTTTTCCAGTTTTCCGTCGAAAAAGCGAAAAGCGACAAGGCTTTGAGGCCCAGCTCGGCCGAGGCGCGGACCGATTCCCTGACGCTCTTCATGGCGTGCTCATGGCCGCGATAACGCACTAAACCCCTCTGCCTTGCCCAGCGGCCGTTGCCGTCCATAATGATGGCGGCATGACAGGGGATATGCTCCCGGTCAAGCTTTGAAAACAGCTCCCTGTAGCGCTCGAAATAGGCCGGTAATGGAATAATATTAGAATCCTTCGACATAGCTCAATATAAATTAAACACAATGTTGAAAATCAACATTGGTTTAATTTAGACTTCAAAAATTTCTTTTTCTTTCAAAGCCAGAAGGCCGTCCACGTCTTTGATGAATTTGGCGGTTAAGGCGTCAAGTTCGTGCTGGCGGCGGAATTTTTCATCCTCAGCGATCTTTTTGTCTTTGAACGGCGCGGCGATGGCCTCTTCCTGGGCCTCGCGCCGGGCGTTTCTGACTTTTACCCGGCCGTCTTCCGCGTATTTTTTAGCCACTTTAACATATTCTTTGCGGCGTTCCTCGGTTAAAGCCGGGAAAGCCAGCCGGATGACGCTGCCGTCGGTGGCGGGCGAAATGCCGAGATCGGATTTTTGTATGGCTTTCTCGATTTCCTCGATAACTTTCGGATCCCAAGGCCTTATTTCCAAAGTCCGGCCGTCGGCCACGCTGACCGTGGCCAGCTGATTGACGGGCAGCTGCGAGCCGTAGGCGTTCACGCGGATGCGCTCTAAAACAACCGGGGCCACGCGGTTGCTGCGGATGGAAATAAAGTCCTGCTTTAACTGATCCAGAGCCTTTTGGGCGTCTTGGGCGAATTTCTGAAAATGCGGCGGAATGTTCACCTTAAGCCTCCTCTCGATAATTTCTCCGCCAAAAGCGGATCCGCCTCCGGCGGAAAATTTCAAATTTCAATGCCTGATCAATGTTCCGACTTTTTCGCCCCGGACAGCCTTGGCGATGTTTCCGGCCACGTTCAAATCAAAAACCAAAACCGGTATGCCGTTGTCCACACAAAGGGTGAAAGCCGAAGTATCCATGATTTTGAGCCTTTTGGAAATTGCCTCCTCGAACGTCAGGGATTCGTAACGGACGGCCTTTTTGTTTTTATGAGGGTCATCGGTGTAAACGCCGTCCACTTTAGTGGCTTTAAGCAAAATTCCCGCGCCGATTTCTATTGAACGCAAGGCCGCGGTCGTATCCGTGGTGAAATAAGGCGATCCGATACCTCCGCCGAAAATAACGATCCGGCCCTTTTCCAAATGCCGAATGGCGCGCCGGGGTATATACGGTTCGGCCAGCTTGGAAATCTCAATGGCCGTCTGCACCCGGGTAGGGATTTTTCTGGCTTCCAAAGCATCCTGCAAGGCCAAGGAATTGACGATGGTGGCCAGCATTCCCATGTTGTCCGCCGTGACCCGGTTGATTCCCGAAGCGTCGTCGGAGCCGCCCCTCCAGATATTTCCCCCGCCGATAACCACGGCCAGCTCGACGCCGACTTTGTAGGCTTTAACCAGCTCATCGGCGATTTTCGCCAAAGCGGCCGGATTGATGCCGTGATCAAGATCGCCCAATAAAGCCTCGCCGGAAAGTTTAATAAGAACCCGGCGGTATTTGGGGCGGGACACTTAAGAGGAAGCTGTTTCTTCGCCGACTTGGAAACGGACAAAGCGCCGGATAACGATGTTCTCGCCCAGCTTGGCGATTGTCTCGGTGATCAAATTGCCCGTTTTCGTCTTGCCCGAAGAATCCCTGATCGAAGGTTGTTCCAAAAGGCAAAAGTCGGAATAATACTTGGCCAATTTCCCTTCGACGATCTTATCGGCGGCCTGCGGCGGCTTGCCAAGTTCGGCGGCCTGTTGACGATAGATTTGTTTTTCTTTCTCAAGAACGTCCGCGGACACATCTTCGCGGCGAATCCAACGGGGGCAATGGGGGCTGGCGGCGGCGATTTGAAAGGTCAGTTCCCTGGCTAAATTTTGAAATTCAGGCGATTTGGCGACAAAATCGGTCTCGCAATTGAGCTCAAGCAGAACGCCAACTTTGCCGCTGTGATGGAGATAGCTGGCAACGATGCCCTCGGCGGCCTTCCTAAAAGTCTTTTGGGCGGCGCCTGCCCTGCCTTTTGTTCTGAGAATTTCAAAAGCCTTCTCAGAATCGCCGCCGGATTCTTCCAGGGCTTTCTTGCAATCCAAAAAACCGGCCCCGCACTTGGCGCGAAGCTTGGAAACATCCTGGGCCGAAACCGCTGAATTCGTCATGCCTGCACGCTTGGGGCCGGCAAAGGCTCTTCTTCGGCGGTCTCTCTGGAATCGCCGCCATCCCCGGCCGCGGCCTCTGCCGCGCTAAATAGCGCCTGCTCAACAGGTTTCGCCTTGGCCTTGACGTCGGCGATAACTTGGGCGGCTGATTGGGTAAAAAATCTGATCGAGCGCAAAGCATCGTCGTTGCCTGGAATGGGGTAATCCGCCAGATCAGGATCGGCATTGGTGTCGCAGATGCCGACGATCGGTATTTTCATCTGCCTGGCCTCCAGGACGGCCGTGATTTCCTCGACCGTGTCAACGATAAAAAGAGCGTCCGGCAAGCGGCGCATGTCCTTGATTCCCTCGTATTTGACTTTCAATGATTCCAATTCGCGCGTAAACTTTCTGCCTTCTTTCTTGTTGATGATGTCTAGAATGTTCTCTTGCTTCATTTTTTCCATTTCAAGCAGATGCTCGACGCTTTTTCTGACGGTCGCGAAATTGGTCAGAGTGCCGCCGACCCAGCGGCTCACCACGTAAAACTCGCCCGCGCGCATTGCCTCGCTTTTGACTGTTTCCTGAGCCTGCCTTTTTGTGCCGACAAAAAGTATCCGGCTGCCGCGCGCGGTTGTTTCTTCCACGAATCTTAAAGCGCGTTTTAATTCTTTGGCTGATTTCTGAAGGTCAACGATATGGATGTTGTTTCTCGAGCCGTAGATATATTTGGCCATTTTCGGGTTCCAGCGCCTGGTCTGGTGCCCGAAATGGGCCCCGGCCTCCAACATCGCTTTAATTGATACTGTTTGCATTGTTATTTATCAAGCCTTTGACAAATTTTCCCCACCCCGCGTTATTATGCGTTTTTTTAAAATACAAGAAAAAATGTCCAAAAGCAACATGATAATTATATTTTATTTCAAGCCGAATAATCAGGAAAAATCTTGCCTGGATTTAAAATATTATCAGGATCAAAAACGCCCTTAATCCGGCGCATAAGGCGAATTTCCGCCTGGCCCAGCCTCATCGGCAGATACTTTTTATGAATAAAGCCCACCCCATGCTCCGCGGTGATACTTCCGCCCAAACGCACTGTTTCGGAAAAAATTTCCTGCACCGCTGAAGGAACAATCTGATCCCATTGTTCCTGCGAAAGTCCTTCCTTGATGAGATTGACGTGAATATTGCCGTCGCCAACATGGCCCCAACAGGCGGATGTGACGGCATATTTTTTGGAAATTTCCCTTAAACTTGCCAACAATCGGGAAAGCATGGTTCTTGGGACAACAACGTCAACTCCTTTATAAACAAGCTGATTGACTACCTCCCCCATAGAGCGCCTAAGGTTCCATATCTCCTGCTGTTTCTGGGGGGAATCGCAGAACAAAACATCCAAAGCCCGGTATTCCTGCAAAATCGCGCCAGTTTGCCCTGCTTGCGCGTCTAAAAAGCCCTGATCATTGCCGTCAAGCTCGATCAACAAACAGGCCTCGGCTTGACCCCGGGAAGGAAAATGCCTGCCGAGCTTTTTCTCGACAATATCCATGGCGGATTTCTCCATGAATTCGCAGGCAGACGGCGAGATTCCTTCGCTGAAAAGACGGGTAAGAGCCTCGGCCGCAGAGTCGAGCCTGGGGAAAGGCGCATAAAGAACATAACGGCGCCTGGGCAAAGGAATAAGCTTTAAAATTATCCTGGTGATGACAGCCAATGTCCCTTCGGATCCCGCCAAAAGCTGGGTCAGACTATAACCTGCCACATCTTTGAGAAGTTTGCCGCCGGTTTGAATTATCTCCCCGTCAGGCAAAACAGCTTCAAGCCCGAGCACATAGTCCTTGGTCACGCCGTATTTGACGGCGTGGGGTCCGCCGGCATTTTCAGCCACGTTGCCGCCGATCAAACATGAGCCCCGGCTGGCCGGGTCAGGCGGATAATACAATCCGATTTTTTCAACCTCATTCTGGAAGGTTTCAGTGACGACCCCCGGCTCGACCACGGCCATGAGATTTTCCCGGTCAATTTCCAAAATCGAGCTCATCCTCTCGAGCGAAAGAAGGATGCCGCCGAAAACCGGCAGAGCCCCGCCGGAAAGCCCTGTCCCGCCGCCGCGCGGGGTGACCGGGATGCGAGCCTCACGAGCAAGTTTTAAAATTTGAGAGACTTCCCCGGCTGTCCTGGGTTTGACCACGACTTCAGGATAAAAAACAAAGTGTTCGGTCGCGTCGCTCGCATAAGGCTGGGTATCCTCTTTAGAGGCTAAAACATAACGATCGCCGACAATAGCCCGAAGCAACCCTAACGCCTGCGCCTCAACCTTGGAAGTCATTATAAAGTATAAACAAATCCGGCCGTAAGGCCGGCGCCAAAGAAACGGTCGGAGCCTCTTCTTTCAAATGATTTATACCCTTCCAGAAGCGTATGGATTCTCCAATTGGAATCGGCAATCTGCCATTCGTATCCCAAGCCCAAATTCCAGGCCCCGCGAAGACCCTGGAGCGGCGCTTCGAAGTCGTTGGATTGATACCCTTTGGGTTTGGTGAAATAATGGGCCGAAGCTCCGCCCCGTAAAATAATATAGCGCGTATGGGGAGTTCCCAGTGGAATCAGGGCCAGTTCCAATCCAGACGGAGCCTGAAATTCCCGGACATTGCCGGTGACCGCCATATTTTGATTGGAGCGGAGATGGCGCAAAAATTCCTCTTTTTCCTTTTCCCCCCATGTTTGCTGGTTTTTTAAATCAGGAAGCCTTTGAGCATGAAGGCAGGAAATAAAACCGCAGACAAGAAGAACCCCGAAAAATCGAAAAAGCATGGCAAGCTGTTGGTTATTCTATTACAATTAAAGAAACCGGTTTATAAAAATGTGGATCAAAGGCGCGCTGGTTTTAGGGATTCTTGCGGCGCCTGTATTGGGCGAATCCAAAACCATCCAGCAGGCAAGAAATGAAATCGTGGCCGAGACCCTTGAATACCTCAATATCCCTTATCTATGGGGCGGACAGCATCCGGCCACAGGCTTGGATTGTTCGGCCTTTGTCCGGCTTGTCTTTGGGAAATCAGGGTTGACTATGCCGCGCGTTTCACAGGATCAGTTCGCAACCACCCAATATTTGGCTCCTTCCAGGATTCTCCCCGGCGATATTGTTTTTTTCTCCATGAAGAAGCCGGGGTCCGATCGTATTGACCACGTCGGCATTTATGTGGGAAAAGGCTATTTCGTCCATGCCTCGGTCACGAACGGCGTCCATATTGACCTGATTACCAATCCCTACTATTTTGCCCGCCTGGCCGGCATCCGCAAATACCAGGGATTTTAAATCTTTTTCTTAATTATCCTATAATTGGCAGAAATATCCTTGTTTTTTATCCATATTACGGCTAAAATACAAATATGTATAGATTAGCTCTTGATTATCTACAAGACTGGAAAACTCGAAAAAACCGCCTGCCATTGCTGATTAGAGGAGCGCGGCAAGTGGGCAAGACCTGGCTTGTCCGCGAGCACGCCAAGGCTTATGCTGATTTTATCGAGATAAATCTTGAATCTCATCCTGAATACATCAACGTTTTTAAAGAGTCTTATGGCAAGCCCCGCGAGCTTTTAAATGCAATCTCTTTATTAAGCGGCCAAAAAATCGAAGCAGGAGAAACGCTTCTTTTTATTGATGAAATACAAGGATGCAAAGAAGCCCTGTTGTCGCTGCGATATTTTAAAGAGAATCTGGGCGGCCAGCATGTCATAGCGGCCGGCTCTTTATTGGAGTTCGCTTTCAGAGAGCTTAGTTATCCGGTGGGGCGCCTTGAGTTTTTTCATCTGTTTCCCATGAATTTCGAAGAACTTCTTCTGGCCTTGAATCATCAAAAACTAATTGAGGCTGTTGCTTCATTGAGCCAGGATAAACCTTTATCCCAGGCGGTCCATGAAAAACTGTTGGATAAAACGGCTCTTTATTGCCTGATCGGGGGGATGCCTGAGGTTGTCAAAACTTATACGGAAACCGGCGATTTGCGAAATTGTCAAGGTTTTCAGCAAATCCTGGCGGCCAATTTACGGGAGGATTTTTATAAATACGCTTCAAGGGCGAATATCGAGCATTTGCGGATTCTTTTCCAGGGAGCGCCGAGACTGCTTGGCCAAAAATTCAAATACAGCAACATTGACGCAAATATAAAGTCCCGGGAATTATCCTCGGCTCTGCGCCTATTGGAGCAGGCCGGGCTTTTATACCGGGCTTATCACACCTGCGCCAATGGTTTGCCGCTGGCCTCTCAAATCAATCCAAAAAAATTCAAAGTGTTTTGTTTGGATATCGGTCTATGCCACCGTTTGCTGGGGCTTAATCTCTCACAGCTTTTTTTAGAACGCAAGGAGCTTCTGGCGAATCGCGGAGCCGTGGCTGAACAATTTGCAGCCCAGGAATTGATAAGTTTTACGCCCCAAAATCAAACTCCGCAGATTTTTTATTGGCATCGAGAAGCCCGCTCTTCCCAGGCTGAAGTTGATCTTTTAACCGAATATCAGGGCAATGTCTTGCCCATCGAGGTAAAAAGCTCCGGCCAAGGCAGTCTAAAAAGCCTGCGTTTGTTTTTGGCTGAAAAAGAAAAATTCGCTCCAAAGGGGATCAAGGTTTCCACGGGAAACTTCGCCGGCAAGGACAACGTAGTGTTTTTGCCGGCCTACGGTCTTTTAAAATTGCGCCGCCATAGCCTTTGAGGACGGTGGGGTCACGTCTCAACTCTCAAATTTAATTTAACGTGGAAACAACGTTCAGCGCGACAAGGACTTTAAAAGACTTGAGATTTGAGACGTGACCCCACCGTCCCCTTCGCCGTTGGAGACCGCGGCTTTTAGGATTTCCAGACGTTTGGCGATTTCTTCGGATTTGAGGCTGACCAGGCCGTCAATGCTTACGGCCGAAATGGCGAAAGAGGACATAACATTGCCCATAAAAAGCGCCTTCTTTATCATCGAAGGATGGAAAGGATCGCCGGATGAAACCGCTGTGCCCAAAAAGCCGCCGGCAAAGGAGTCTCCGGCTCCGGTGGGATCAACCACTTCAAAGGTTGGAAAAGCCGGGGCCCAAAAACAATTGTCGGTTTCGCCGTCGTATGCCATGGCCCCGTGTTCCCCGCTTTTGATTATCACCAGCCGCGGCCCCAGGCGGCTGATGGTCCGGGCCGCGCGCAGAACCTTGGGCTCGCCGGAAAATCTTTTGGCTTCGCTTTCATTCATGAAAAAAATATTAACCCTGGGCAGAATTTTTCTTAAAGCATCGGACTTCAAATCAAGCCAGCATTCGATGGTGTCGGCCGCCACGATCTTCGGGCTTTTCATCTGCGACAAGACATCGGCCTGCAGGCCCGGGTCAATATAGGGTTTTCGCTTCCGAGAGATTGCGGTCGTATTCCGCCTCCCAGCAGAATGTCTTGCCGGATTTTTTTTCTACGCCTTCCAAATCCACGCCCCGTTGGGTCAAAAGATCAATGACCTGCCCGGGAAAATCATCGCCGATGACGCCCACTAAACGCACCGGCGCAAAAGGGCACAAGCTCAAGGCCGAATAAACAGCGCTTCCCCCGGTCACCTGGCGGCGTTTCAAGCCGGGCAAAGAAAGAATATCCAAAGCGATCGAACCGACTACGACTATTCCCATGTTAATTTTCCTCCGATTCAGAACTTTAAGTTTATAAGAGCTAAAAGCGGTTTTGGATACAATCCAAAAGCCAAAGTCCCCAGTAATAAAATTCCGATGGTTAAAGACAAAGTGGAAAATCCGGCCGCTGCCGCAGGCGCGCCGGCTTCTTTTTCCACAAAAAACATCCGGTAAACGATTCGCAGATAATAATAAGCGCCGATCACAGCATTGACCCCGGCCACCACCGCGACCCACCAGAATTGCCCAGCCTCAAGAACACCGGCAAAAACCGCGTATTTCCCTAAAAAGCCGACCAAAGGCGGTATGCCTGCCAAGGAAAGTAAAAAAGCGCAAAAGGTCAAAGCAAAAGGCAAATTAGTCAAAGCCAGACCGTCGCACGCTTCAATACCGGTCGAGCCACGGCGGCGCTCCACCCATTGGATGCAGCCGAAAGCGCCCAGATTCATAAAAAGATAGGCACAGCCGTATAAAAGAAGAGCGCCGCTCGCTAAAGACGTGGCCGCTAAAATACCAAGCATCATGTAACCGGCCTGGGCAATGGAAGAATAAGCCAAAAGCCTCTTATCGTCGTTTTGATGGATAGCCGAGACATTGCCCACGGTCATGGTCAAACATGCCAAGGCCGAAAAAACCGGAGTAATTTTAAGGCTCTTGATAACCGGAAAGGCAAAAGAAACAAAAACAAGCATAAGACCGGCCAGAGTCAGCCGGTCAAAAATAGCGGCGCCATCGGCCTGAAAAAGCCTGCCCAAAGCGCCAAAGCCGGTGGTGCCGGCTCCGGCATAATAAAGGCTGATACCGTAAAGCCCGATGGCCGAGGAAAAAGCGCCAACCAGAAAATATTTCAGCGCCCCTTCAAGCTGATGAAGCTCGCGGCGCTCGAAAGCGGCCAAAATAAAGGAGGAAATTGAGATAAGCTCAATGGCGATGAAAGCGAATATAAAATCCCTTGACTTTAACAAAAGCAGGCATCCGGCTGAAGCCAAAAGAAGAAGGGCCAGGAAACTTCCCCAATTTTTTTGAATGGAAGGGTCTTCGCGGCTGAAAGCCAGGGCCGTTAAAGTGCCGAGCAAAACAATGATGGAAAAACCGCCGGTCAAGGATCCGGCGGAAAAAAAACTCTGCCCGGCGCCGGAAGGAGGCAGAACTACGACGGCCAAGGTCACGGCTGCGGCCGCCAGCAGGGTCATGGCTGAACGCAGGCGGGCCGCCATAAAATCAAGCGTTAAAAGACAAAGCGCAGCCCCGGCCAATGCAATCTCAGAAGCGAAAAATCTTACAAGCTCCATCAAAATACCCTGCCGCGCCAAACGGCGCGATCGTCGTTTATCGTTTGTCGTTTGTCGAATTCTGTTTTAAGCGACCAACGACCAACGACCAACGACCAACGAAAAATTTTACTCGGTAAAATTTTTTTCATCCTT
>JACQWW010000142.1 GCA_016209025.1 Elusimicrobiota bacterium
GGAGGGTAGACACCGCAAGGCCGTCAGACTTGCGCTTCAAGAATGGAAATTATACGAGGAGTGGGAAATTAAACCCAAGGAGGCCGGATCTGTCAACAGATCAGGAGAAAAAAATGTTGCAAATTAGACTTGACAGCACAGTCCCCCGCAAGGGGCCGTGGCAATCTCATCAAGGGGAAAACTTTTAATGAGATTGCTTCGCCCGGGGCTCGCAATGACGGCTTGGGGAAGTTTTGAAATTTTTGCCGTTATAGCTTTACCGGCGGATTCGTGGTATATATTTAATAGATGGTTTTTTTATTTGTCATTATTCTTGGCTTAAATATCCGCCTGGCCCAAAGCCAGGAAAATACGGATACTGCCTGGCTGGGATACGAAGAAAACTATTTCGGCATTGACGAAAATCTCTTGGCCATCCAGGAGTGGGCCGAATCGTTCGACACTATGGGCCACCGCGTCAGGCGGCGTTCGAACACCGGCGATTTTGTTTCGCGCTTTGGGACCATCGCGGCTTCCGCTTGCATCAGCGGCCTCGGCGCCACGCAAAAATCCAAGGCAACCGATACCTTCGAAGAAGACCTGGGCCTGACTTTTTCCCAAATCAAAACATGTTATGAGCAATACCCTGAATTCGAAGGCCTTTTAAAAGACGTCACCTCTATTTTAAGACGAAGTGTTGTCACGTGCCAAAGCAAGGATTCGGCGCATTTCGCCCAAAATCCCGGCATCAGCGCTTATGCTTGCTCCATTCATGGGCTTAACACGCCGCAAAGCCACGGCCGCAGCGTGGGCCGCCATGCCGGATACGAACATTTTTATTACATGGTGGTTCCGGACAGCCTGCCTGCCTTTAACGCTTATTCTCAAATCGGCAGGACAAAACTGTATTTTCATGAATCACTCCATAATACAGGAGCTAACAATTTACCCCACCATAATATTGTCGAATTCATTGACTTTGATCCTAACCGGCCGTGCCAGCAAAACATGTTCGGCGACAGGATTATTTTTCTCGAAACAATTTGCGGTTTTCATGCGCAAATAAAAGATTTCACGGCCATCAGCCAGCGCATCGCCGAATGCGGCATCAATCCGGCTTGCGTTGATATTTTAACCGACAGCCCCGCCGAATCCATGCGGCAGGGCCAGCTTCAATATTTTTACGGCCATCCTTTCAATGAAAACGACGCCGGCCTGATCTGTCAAAAAATCCGTGATAATTTGGCCGCGGAAATACAAAATCGCTCGCGCCTGAACATGGCCCGGCACAGAATCGCCGTTGCCTCTGGCACCATCAGCCAAGAAGGCCGCCCCATGATGAGGCAAGATACACGAAGCGATGCCCAAATCTTCCTCGACGAAACAATGGGCAACGACGATGCCTTCAACCTGGAAGCGCCGGCCTACTATTTGGCGGCTTTGCCGCCTGAAGACCGGGCTCTTCTTGCCTCGGTTTCAAGCTTAAACGATGATCTTGAAAACTGCCGGGTCAGGGCCGACGGCATGGTTTTTGCGAACAGCCAGTCTGAAGGCTGTCCGCTCTCCAACACACACGAACTCTTTGAAGTCACGGAAAAACTCGTTGATTTCAACAACCAGGAAGTGGCCCTGCGCAATGGTTCCATGGATATTCTTAGCGCCGTATTGGCCGGGATAAATTCGCCGTCAGGAGCCGCCTGGGACCAGCTTGAAACCAAAACCGAGGAACTTTACGATCAATATTGTCCTTCAGCCCCCAATATAGGCGAATTTTTTCCCAACCTCTGCTTTAACGGCAAAACCATGATTCTGGAAGCCATCAACGCCGCGCATCTCGCCGTCAGCCCTTGACAGCCCTCTTGACAATATTGGAATATTGCTATAAAATATTGATATGGCAAAATTAATCGTAGAAGTTCCGGATCGTCTGCATATAAACCTTAAGCATCAGGCTTTAACTTCGGGTAGAACGATTAAGGAGATTATTATTGGGTTGTTGAGTAATTTCCTGGCCCATCCGCAAAAAGCGGGCCCCGCGGCTTCAAGCGGCACAGGCTTTTGCGGTTGTTGGGAGGATCCCCGCAGCGCCGAAGAGATTATTAAGGATATCAGCTCTCATCGGACCTGGTTTAAGTCTCGCAAGGGTTAATTGTTTTGATGTCCCCGGAATATCTCCTGGATACCAATACTGTTATTTATTGGCTCAAAGGCAACAAGGGCATAGAGAATAAGGTCGGGGATATAGGGCCAGAAAAGATAGGCATTCCCTTCCCGGCGGCTTGCGAGCTCTATTATGGGGCATTTAAGTCTCAGCATCAAGAAAAAAACACAGACAAGCTGCGTGAGCTATTTTTAAGAATCCCTATCCTATCTGTCCAGGAATCCGAAGCTGAGCTTTTTGGCAAGATTAAGGCCGCCTTAGAAGCCAGTGGAAAGACTGCCGATGACGCGGATTTATTGATAGCCTCTTGCGCTTTGTGTTTGAGAGCGACGCTGGTAACCCATAACACCCGTCATTTCAAATGGATTCCGAATCTACGAATCGAAGACTGGCTGGTTTGACGGCAATGGGGTCAGGTCTTCATTTGTCATTCCCGCGTCCGCCGGAGGCGGATCCGCCTTTGGCGGAAAAGCGGGAATCCAGATCAATGAAGACCTAACCCCATTGCGCAGAGGCCGATAGCACTTGACACACCATTAAAATTTTTTACTATAAGCTACAGTATTGAGGGAGGGGAAAATGAAACCATTAAAAATCTTAGCGGGAATATCTGTCGCTTTTGCCGTGGCTTCGTGCGCCAGCCGCGGTCCGATCGTCAGGCATGACACGCCGTTTCCTTCCAAAATCGCCCTCTTGCCGATGAACAACTTGTCGGTTGACATGCAGGGGCCGATTCTGGTGAGAAAATTAATAGAAGACCACCTGATCGGATCCGGCTACGATATTTATGATGTGGAGACCACGGACCTGAAACTAAGAACCATCAGCATCACAGACGGCGGACAGCTCAACGCCACCACTCCGCAAGAATTAGGCAAACTACTAGATGTCGAGGCGCTTCTCTATGGAGAGCTGGTAGAATTTAAAAATATGAATATCGGAGTCTATTCAAACCGCGTGGTAGAAGCCAAGTTCCGGCTGGTTGACGCCAGAACCGGCGAAAAACTCTGGGAAAGCACAAAGAAACAGTCCAATAAGAAGCTGGGTTTGTCCTCGGAAGCGATCAGAGACCAGCTGATCGAAGGCTACGCCACAAAAATTCTAGAAAACGTCATGAAAAATCCTTTGAGGCCGGAATCCGAATTTGTCACGCGCCAGCTTGTCAAGGATTTGAACAGAACGCGAAAAAATTGGTAAAAAAAAGGGAGGGAGGTATGATTAGAACTACTATCAGCGTCACAATAGCAGCTTCCTTAATGACAGGCTGCGCGGCCATGCAATCGGCCAAAATGAGACAGACAACTTCGGCGAACGTCACGGAAAAAGTCGAATCAAAATACACGGGCCCCAAACGCCGGGTCGGCGTCGTTGATTTTGAAAACAAAACCGCCTACGGCCAGAACCGGCTGGGAGGCGCGGCGGCCGATATTTTGATCACCGAACTCACGAAAACAGGCAAATTTGTCGTCGTCGAAAGGGACAAGTTGAATTCGGTTTTAGGCGAACAGAAACTCGGGATGACCGGCGCGATTGATTCCAACACCGCGGCCCAGGCCGGAAAAATCCTGGGACTAAACGCCATCGTCACCGGCGCGATATCCAATTTCGGCGTCAACACGACCGGCTCGGACTATCTCATCACCCAATCAAAAAGGCAGGTGGCCCAGGCCACCGTGGACATTCGCGTCGTTGACGCCGAGACCGGCCAGGTTCTCTACGCCGATTCAGGCAAAGGGGAAGGCAAATCAGCCACCGGCCAATTCCTGGGAATGGGAACCAAAGGCGGGTACAGCGAAGGCTTGGAAGGGGAGGCGTTAAGAGCCGCCATTGCCCAGCTTGTCGAAAACATCACTTCCCAAATCAACAAAAAACCCTGGTCATGCCGCATCGCCGACGCGGACGGCTCAACGGTTTATATTGACGCCGGCATGGAATCAGGAATGGAAGTCGGACAAAAACTGGTTGTTTTTAAGCTCGGAAAAGAAATCAGAAGCCCCACTACCGGCCTGGTAATCGGAAGGACCGAAGAAAAACTCGGCGAAATGGAACTCGAGGAAGTCATGGACAGCATGTCTAAAGGCCGCATGAAGGCCGGGGCGCGAACGCCATCGTCCGGGGATTTAGCCCGGCTGGCCCAGTAATTTTATGTCGTCATTCCCGCGTAGACGGGAATCCAGAACTGGACCCCCGCTTTCGCGGGGGTGACGGGTCGGGAACTTTTTCCAGACCCGTTAATTAACTTAAGGAGGGTTAAATGAAAAAAGCATGGATCGTACCGATAGCATGTCTTGCCGTAGCCGCTTGCGGCGGGGTGGCGTCCCGCGTTAAAAAAGGAGAGATGAAGCAAACTATGGAGCAGGAGGCTGTTTCCGGAAGCTTCATCGAAAGCATCGGCATTGCCGGCGCGGACCCGGCTCTTCCCAATCAAACTCAGAGACGCGCTCTTTCACGCGACGCGGCCATTGTCAAAGCGCAGTTTGAAATGCTTTCAATGGTCAAAAAAGTCGAAGTCGAGGGCGGCACCACGGTCCAGGACGCCATCGCCAAGGACTCGCTTCTCGAATCAAAGTTGAAAGAAACTTTAAGCGGCGCGGAGATCATTAAAACCGAGTGGACCAATGACGACGGCTGCGTAGTCACCATGAGAATGCCCAAAAAGCGCCTCGAAGAAATGATGGGAATAAAGTTTAAGTAAGGGGACAACGAAGAATTTTTTCTTCGTCAGTTTTAAGTTTAGGCTTTCGTCGGGCTGACATGTGACCCCTTTCGATGCAAGTGTGAGACTAAGGGAGGGAAAGGGAATGTTTCGACGCGGAGTTTTTAATCGCGGATTCGAGGTTATATGTCTTATTTTCGTCTGCACTTATGCGTGCCAGGCAGCCGAACGGAGCTTTAAGCTTGAA
>JACQWW010000178.1 GCA_016209025.1 Elusimicrobiota bacterium
TCTTGGCGAAATTTTGGATTTCGAGCCGAGCCGAAGCCAAATTTTTCGAGCATGCTCGACGGAGCCTGTAAGGAAAATTTGGCAAAGGCGCAGGCCGAAAGCCAAAATTGCAGCCGAAATGCTTATGCTGGACAGGCTCCTAGAGGCGGGCGATGTCCGGAGGTTCCCCAGCGGGGAGCATATGGCCTCTTATTCCGGGACCACCCCCCGGGTTCATTCTTCCGGGGGCAAAACCCGTCTTGGCCCTTTACGTTCGGACGTCAACCGGTATCTCAAATGGGCTTTCGTCGAGGCCGCCAACAGCATCTCGATTGGCCGCCGGCATTATCCTAACCGGCATGTCAGCCGGCTTTACAATCGTATCGCCCAAAAGAAGGGGCATCAAAAAGCTATCGGGGCGGTCGCCCGCCATTTGGCCGAGGCGACGTATTGGATTTTAAAAAAGAAGGAGGCATACAAAGAGCCCACTGCTAATTTGGCCGTTTCGTCTTTGGAAAGATAAGCGCGTTTCCGTCATGAGCCTCTTTCAGGGCTCGAGGAATGATTGCGACATCTTTCCGGAACAACATCATGCCGCTTTGACGGCGAAGATATGACTCCGATGAAACGGGTTACCGGGGCTTGAATCAGGCGGCGCTTTCAGATATGACGGGACAAAAAAGTCCGGGGTTTTAGAGGGAAAAGCCATGGCAACTGCGGATTCTCGGTAAAAGACCCCTGCTGGCCGCCATGGCGACTCAATACGCCGCCGCGATAAAATCTAAAATTGCATTAGGGCGGCGTAGCTCAGTGGCAGAGCGGGCGTCTCATAAGCGCCATGTCGGGGGTTCGATTCCCTCCGCCGCCACATCCAGGATATAGGAGTTAGGAGTTAGTCACAAGAGGTAATAAATCTGTCTAAAAAAAAGCATAAACAGCATAAGGCGCACCAGGCTGAGCCTGTTTCTCAATCGCCGTCTCAATCCCTCAATCCCTTAATCCCTCAATCCCTTCATCCCTCGTCCTATTGGCCTTACGCCCTGGCCGTTTTTTTAGCCGCTTTTGCAGTTTATTCCAATTCTTTTCAAAATCAATTCATCCACGGAGACGACGAACATATCATCACTCAAAACCTTTACTTGAGAGACTGGAAATTTTTGCCGAACATGTTCACGGAAAATTACAAGGCCGGCTTTGGCCAGATCACCAACTATTACCGGCCTTTCCAAATTTTAAGTTACGCCATAATCGTCCATGCCTTCGGCATCAAGCCGTGGCCTTTTCATTTTCTCAACCTTCTTTTTCACGGGCTGGCCGGCGTGTTTATTTTTCTTCTCATCATGCGCCTTTTGCCGTCAATACGTCCCTGGCTTGCCGCGATGGCGGCTCTTTTATGGGTTGTCCATCCCATTCACGTGGAAGAAATATCCATTCCAAGCGGCGTAGCCTCGCCCATGCACGCTTTTTGGCTGCTTTTCGGGTTGTGGAGCTTTGTCCGCTATCTCGATCGGCGCTCTTTTTTATGGTATGGATTGACCGCCGCCGCATATCTTTCCGGCATCCTTTCCAAAGAAAGCGCCATTGTCCTGCCGGCCCTTTTGTTGGCTTTTCATCTGACCCTGATTCGCCTTGAGACTGCGCCGAAACTCTCCGCCAAATCTTTGGCCGGCGCTCATCTGCCGTTTTGGGTTTTAGGCGGGCTCTATGTTCTAATGAGGCTGACCATCCTGAATTTCGGAGGCACCCTTGATTTTTACAGCCAGCCAAATGAATTCACCCAAAATTTCCTTTACCGGCTCTACACCTTTTTCACCGTCATAGGCTTTGGTTTTAAAATTCTTTTCTTTCCTATCAGCCTTCACCCGGAGCGCAGCTGGCCGGTCTATACCTCTTTGTTTTCATGGCATGTTTTGATTTCGCTTGCCGCAGTTGCCGCGGTTATCGCGGCAGGAATTTGGTCTTGGAAAAAAGAGCCCAGGGTCAGCTTGGGCGTTTTTTGGTTTTTCGCCTCCTACTCTCCCATGAGCAATCTCATGGCTAAAATCAACGCCCTTGTCTGGGAGCACTGGTTTTATACTCCCTCGATCGGACTTATCATCGCCCTTGCCGCTGTTGCCGCGGCTGTTTCCAAACTGAAAAAACCGTTTTTTATCCTGGCTCCGGCCTTAATCGTGATTTTCGGGGGACAGACCTTTTACCGCAACCGTTATTGGAAGGATTCGGAAGCTTATTTTCGCTATATCCTCAAATACGAACCGACAACCGCCAAGCTTTGGAACAATCTCGCCATGGCCGTATCCCAAAGAGGCGATGAAAAGCAGGCGATTGAATACTATAAAGAAGCGATCCGTTTAAGCGACAATTATCCGGAAACCCATCACAATCTGGCCAACGCTTACTTAAGCCTGGGTATGATTGCCCCGGCCAAAGAGGAGTTTACAAAAGCCATTGCCATGAATCCGCGCTTTTACCATTCTTACCTTTCCCTGGCCAATATCGCCCTGGCCGAAAACAACGCGAAGGAGGCTGTCGTCAATTTAGAAGCGGCCCTGGCTGTTTATCCGTACCTGACCCAAGCCAGACAAGTACTTGAAACCCTCAAAGCAAAAGAACTACAAAAAAATAAAAATTTTTAGCCTCATTGGCGTTATTGGCCTTTATCCAACAGGCGCCAGCCGCGCCGTAAAATGTCTTAACTCTTTCGGCGCGGAAACGATCCTAAAGCCGGGCAGGGTTTCTTTTTTATTTACGATGCGCTCAAAAACCTCGATCACCCAGTCAATGTGGCTTTGGGTATAGACTCTTCGCGGGATAGCCAGCCTGACCAGCTCCATTTTAGCGTCTTGGCCGAACATAAGACTGCCCAGTTCGCAGGAGCGGATGCCGGCTTCAAGATACAAAGCCACGGCCAGGGAATGTCCAGGAAATTTTTTAGGCGCAATATGCGCCAGAAACTCTTTCGCGTCAATATAAACAGCATGAGCCCCGACTGGACAGATGATGGGAATGCCCAGCCTTTGCAGTCCCTCGCCCAGGTAAGCCGTCGAGCGAAGGCGGTATTTCAAATAATCCTCGTCAAGCACTTCGAGCAAACCCTGGGCAATGGCTTCAAGATCGCGTCCGGCCAGACCGCCGTAGGTGGGAAAACCTTCGGTAAGAATCAAAAGATTTCTCGCCTTTTGCGCCCAGGCCGGATCGTTTAAAGCCAGAAAACCGCCGATATTGGCAAAGGCGTCTTTCTTGGCGCTCATCATGGCCCCGTCAGCCAGAGAAAAAATTTCGCGGGCTATCTCTTCAACCGTTTTGCCGGACATTCCTTTCTCGCGGATTTTTATAAAGTAAGCGTTTTCCGCGAAGCGAGCCGCGTCAATAAAAAGCGGCACCTTGTATTTTTTCAAAAGCTTTTTGGTTTGGCGCAAATTTTCCAAAGAAGCCGGCTGGCCGCCCAGGGCATTGTTGGTCAAAGTCATCAGACATAAGGGAATGTTCTGTGATTTAGCCTTCAAAAGCCTCTCTAAAGCCTCAAGGCTGATGTTTCCTTTAAAGGGATAATCGTCCTGAGAAGCGGCGGCCTCGGGGCACGGCAGATCAACGGCTTGAGCGCCGGAGGCAGTGATATTGGCGCGCGTCGTGTCGAAATGGGTGTTGCCGGGCACGATTTTGCCCTTGCCGCCGACCACGGAAAACAAAATTCTCTCGGCGGCCCGGCCCTGATGCACAGGAATTACGTGGCTGTAACCCATAATCCTTTTGACCATCCCCTCCAGAACAAAAAAGCTTTTGGCTCCGGCATAAGACTCATCGCCGCGCATCAAGGCCGACCACTGAAGAGCGCTCATGGCCGATGTCCCTGAATCCGTTAAAAGATCAATGGTGACTTTTTCGGCAGGGATATTGAAAAGGTTGTACCCGGCTTTTTTCAGCCAAGCCTGACGTTCGGCGGCCGTGGTAAAAGGGATGGGTTCCACCATCTTAATTTTGAAAGGCTCAATGATGGTTCTATAATTCCATTCGGACATGACACCCCATTATTTCGCATAATTTCCATAAATTCAATGGAGTTCATATTCGGTCTTATCGGGCTTTTAGCCGGCGGGTTTTTCGGGTTTTTTATTGCCCGGCATTCCTTTAAACCGATCTCCGAGGAAAAAGACCGGCTCTTTCAAGAAAACAAGCAAAAAGACGCAGCTATCCTTGAGCTTGAACGAAAGGCCGCGACTTATGAAGCAGAAAGAAAAGCCTTGGATGAGCGCCTCAAATCGCAAAAAGAAGAAATCGCCGGGCTCCAGGCCCAAATGAAAACCCAATTTGAAAATATCGCCAACAGCATTTTGAGCCTTAATTCGGAAAAATTTGAAAAAACAACCGGCCAGCGCCTCACGACCATTGTCGAGCCCCTGCGCGAGCAAATCAAGGAATTTCAGAAAAAAATCGAAGAAGAACACCGCCACGCCTCCAATGAGCGGGCTACCCTCAAAGGCGAAGTCAGCGCTTTTGCCGAATTAAACAAGCAGTTATCCCGGCAGGCGGAAAACCTGACCACGGCTTTAAGAGGCAATGTCAAGGCCCAGGGCAATTGGGGCGAAATGATGCTCAAAAAAATCCTGGAAGCCTCGGGCTTGAGGGAAGGCGAGGAGTATGTGGAACAGGCCAGGGGCATGGGGCTTACCGACGAGGAAGGCGGCTTGCCCAGACCGGATTTTATCATCAATCTTCCCGAAAAAAAGCACATAGTCATTGATTCCAAAGTGTCTTTGGTGGATTATGAGCGTTATGTGTCTGAGACGGAGGAAAAGGCCAGGCAGGCGCATCTTAAAAATCTGGTTGATTCGTTCAGGGCCCATATTAAAGGACTTGCCGAAAAAAATTATCAAGATTTATACGGCATCACCACCCTGGATTTTGTCCTGATGTTCGTGCCTCTGGAGAGCGCTCTCTCGGTTGTCTTGCAGGAGGATAAAGATTTGCTGGTTTATGCCTGGGATAAAAAAATATTTATCGTAGGCCCGACCACGCTTTTGGCCACTTTGCGCACCGTGGCCCGCACCTGGCAGAGCGAGCGGCAGGTCAAAAACGCCCTGGCCATCGCCAAACAAGGAGGCAGTCTTTACGACAAATTCGCCGGCCTCCTGGAAGATTTGAAGGGAATCGGGGAAAGCATTTCGGCCAGCCGCAGTATTTATGAAGGAGCCGTTAAAAAAATAGCCGAGGGCAAAGGCAATCTTATTTCCCAAGTGGAAAAATTGAAAAAATTAGGGGTCAAAGCGACCAAAAGCCTGCCCCAGAATTTGGTTTCTGATTCCGATGGCGACAGCCAGGATGACGAGACGGCCGCGGCGCCCAAGGCCGTTAGTAAGAACGGGGACGTTGTTAAGTAATTAACTTTCCAATGGAAAGTTAATTACTTAACAACGTCCCCTTAATTCCCCGTCCCCTTAATTCCCTTAATCAATAACCAAAATCTCTTCTTCGCTAAGGCGGGGTTGTTTTTTAAGACCGGCTTCCGTCATATACCACTCAACAAGCGTGCTGAAAATAACTTTAAGCACGCAGGCGGCCGGCGCCGCCAAAATAAGTCCGAGAATCCCGAACCAATGTCCGCCGGCCATTAAAGCGAAAAGAAAAATCACCGGATGAAGGTGCCCGGCCCGGCTCATGATGTAAGGCTGCAAGATCCAATCATCGGCAAAACGCAAGCCGATGAAAAGAAAAACGACATTAATGGCGGCGGCTAAGCCTTGAAATTGAACGGCGGCCAAGCCGGCTGAAAGCGCTCCTATCACGACCGGGCCGACATAAGGAACCATGCCGCTGATGCCTGTCAAAATTCCCAAAGTCAGGTAATAATCCAAACCGATGGCATAAAGCCCGATGGCGGCCATGACCGCGATAATCAGGCAGTCAAGAAAAAGGGCCCGCAGATAATCGCCGAGCGATTCGCCGATGGAACAAAAAATATGCAGGACTTTCTCGACGTGGCGGCCCGGACAGGCTTCAAGAATCTCTTCAAACACCCCCGGCCCTTCGGTCAGAAAAAAGAAAGCGATGAAAGGAACCAGAAAAAAAAGCGCCAGAAAACCGGCCAGGCCCGAAGCAATGTCGGGAAGCTTGCCAAGAAGAGCGGCCCCGGCCTTCTGCGCCTTTTCTTCAATAAAAGGCACGGCCTTCCTGCCGGCCGGAAGTTTACTGCCCACATGCGCCGCGGCTTTCTTGGCGGCCTTTTCGAGGCTTTTCGCCTGATCGAGCCAATTGATTTGAAGCTCTTCGATTTCCCTTGAGACAAGGGGCGTAAAGCCGGCCACGGTCCCGGCGCAAACTAAACCGAGTAAAACATAAAAAAGGATAACCACTGCCTTGCGCCGAAGTCCTTGATGCTCAAAAAAAGTGATCAAGGGATTGGCGAGATAAGCCGCCAAAAAAGCCAAAAGAAACGGGGTAATAATTGCCTGCATATTTTAGGCGTTTCTTTCGCTGTCCGCCGTGGTTTTGTCGGAAAGATGGCGCAGTCTCGCGGAGAGCAGTCTGGCCAAAGCCGACAAAATCACCACGCCGATGTCCGGCCGGCGCACAGTAAAACCGTCCAAGCTGCTTTTATAAAGAAAAAACAAGCTGGACGGCTCCAAAGCCGCGGCCGTGGCCGAACGCGGCCTTTCTTCCAAAAGAGCCATCTCCCCAAAAAAATCCCCGCTTTTAAGCTCGCCCAGCCGGCGCTCCCCGCCTTTTTTGTCTTTTTTAAAAAGGACGACCCGGCCGGACTCGATAATAAACAAGGCCCGGCCCATATCGCCTTCCTTGAAAATCGTTTCCCCCTCCTGGTAGTGGCGGTGGTAAAGCATGGCCAGGACCCGGGTAAGCTGGCCGGAGGAAAGCCCTTGAAAAACCGAAATCCGGCCAAGGGATTGCCGGCGCCGGACCAGTTCAGGGTCGCGCAGATTTTTATGAAAAAAGTTTTTGAGAAACCGCATCTTTAACGCTCGAACCCAATTCCTCCCCTTCCTCAAGCCATTGGCGCATCAGCTTGGCAATCTCGCGTCTTGTCTTTTTGCCGGCGGCCGGGGCAAACAAGACGCCTGCAGCCCCACCGACGATTGCCCCCAACAAAAACGCCAGGATCACTTCCCCGCTATTGCTATGTTCGCTCATGGTCTGCCCTCCTGCTCCTCGTTTTTCGCGGCTTCTTTCTGAAAAAATTTGCCATTCAACGCCCAGACGATTCCGGTGACCAACGGAGCGAATCTGCCCCAGGCGCGTTGCGCTCCGTTGAAATATGAGGTTATTTTTTTTGAAGACTCATTGATCATGGAGGCTGTTTCATCGGCATGAAGCAAAAATTGTTCCGCGGCCGCGGCGGTCCGGCGCGCCTGCCTAAGCGTCAAGACAAGATAAACAACCGCCACGCCAAAAGCGATCGTCACTACCACGGCGCAGCTAACCAAAATTACCGTCATCCTGTATGAAGTCTAACCTGCTTTCGTTGTTCTTGCAATAAGAAAATCGGCAAAGTGAAACGCGGTCGTTTTGTCAACACTTATTGGTAAAATTTTTATTAGATCCTTTGACTTCGCTCAGGATGATTTAAATGGCTGTCCGGTCCTTCGACTTCGCTCAGGATGGTGAGCCTGTCGAACCGTGGGGCAGCCATTTAAATCAGTTGCGGGGTGGTGTAATGGTAGTCACAGGCGCCTTTGGAGCGCCTAGTCTAGGTTCGACTCCTAGCCCCGCAGTTCGACTCACCGTAGGTGAGTCGAACTGCCCTGAGCGATGGTGAGCGAACGCAGTGAGTCGAACCAGAGTCGAAGGGCTCTGCTTAATTTTCAATGAGAATGAGTGCAAATGCGACCGATTGGTTCGTCTATATCGCTCAGTGCGCGGACGGTTCTTTTTATACAGGCATCAGCCAAGACATCTCCGCTCGAATAGAGAGGCACAACTCAAATAGGGGAAGCCTGCATATTCGCGCCCATGGCTGCACTCAATTGGTTTGGTCTGAAAAACAGCCCGATTTACCATCAGCAAGAAAGCGCGAATCCCAAATCAAGCGCTGGACCCGCCGCAAGAAAGCTGCTTTGATCGAAGGCAATTTTGTCCTTCTAAAGAATTCGTGAGCTTGCCCTGCCTGTGCTGAGCGAAGTCGAGGCAAGCGCAATCGAAGGGAATCCTAATCCGGCAGTGCAAGATAAAAGAAGTTTGACCGTAACAATTAACCCGCAACAAGCTGATAACCCCTTGATCTAGTGGACGCGGCGACAATTTCACCAATGGTTTGCTGAGGCGATTTTGGAGCGAGCCGAA
>JACQWW010000005.1:0-686 GCA_016209025.1 Elusimicrobiota bacterium
TACTTTATATAAAATGTAAGTATATAGATGCAAGAGGTGCGAAAAGGCAAGCGCGAAAAATGGTTTATCAGGAAACTAGCGGAAAGCTCTGATTTACATCGAGCGGCGAGTGCGAAGAATTAGGGAGTCTTCAGGGCTGCTTTGTTTAGCGGCAACGGCCCGCAGTCCCTCGGCGTCAAGGATGCGTATTTTTTTACCTGATACGGTTAGAAGCCGGCTGTTTTTAAACGCGGAGAGCTGCCTGATGACGGTTTCCGGGGCCAGGCCGAGAATTTCCGCGATATCGCGCCGGCTGTATACCGAAGTATAAGGGCAGTCGGAGGCGCCTCCGTCTGCGGTCTTAAGGTTTTTCAGGAGAAATTCCGCCAGCCGCGACTCGGCCGACTTGAACACCAAATTGATGTTTTTTTCCAGACAGCGGCAGGCTAGCTGGCTGATATGCTTTAGAAGTTTTTCGCGAAAGGCCGGCGAATTCCGCCATAATCCGGCGATATAATCGGCTGGAATGAAGGCAAGCACCGAATCCGTCAAGGCTTGGGCTGAAAATCCGTATGGTTCATGAGCCAACAGGGATGTTTCTCCGATTATCTGGCCGCATTTGAGCTGATCGAGGATAAGCACCCGTCCCTGGCTGTCCATTTTTTTAAGCCAGATACAGCCGATGCAGACGACAAAAAGACCTGCGG
>JACQWW010000005.1:710-18161 GCA_016209025.1 Elusimicrobiota bacterium
GGGTATCGGCGCAATTGACGGGCTTCGCGAATCCGGCGTTTTTCTTCTTTGTTAAGGAATCCAAAAAAACAATTTTTGAAACAGGAACACCCGTTGCATGAAGTTGACGCCGGATAAGGACAGGCGTTTTTCAAGACCGCGTAATCTCTTTTGTAGCCCATAATTATTTTGTTCTTTTACTATATTTATGAATAAAAAAATCAGGGAGAGCCGTTTCGCTGGGCTCTCCCTCCACTGTTTCCCCGCAGACGAATTGGATTTGCGGGGTTAAAGCCCCGTCATTGGGCGGGGCTGTTTTAAGTATTAGGCATAAACCCGTTTTTGTCAAGGGGGGTCCGGCTTCAGATAGAGGTCATATGACAGAATCCGATAATTTTAAAACGGCAGAAGACTGTTTTGTTTTAGATAGCCTGTCATCGGCTTAAAATTAAATCGGCGGGCATAGCGGGAGAGTTTTGTTTTATCCAAATTCCAGCGCCGTCCTCTCTTGTGGGGGAGTTGAATTGGCGATCTGGGTATAAGTGCCAGATAAACCAAATCCAGAAAGGCTTTTTCCGGCTCGGCCATGGGGTAGCCGGCCGGACCCGCTCTTTTTATCTCATAACCCCAGATAAGATGAGAGGGTAAATGATGAATATGGAAGCTTCCGACGGGGGTTTTCATCTTCATGGGACGGGCCGAGGTCACGGCATAAATGGCTTGAGGAATTTCTTCGACAATCCCATAGTCGGCCAGGGCGCTGTAGAGGGAGACATAAGAAGGCCAGGGGGCTGTTATCTGCGCCACGGCCTCCAGGGGATTCAAATCCTTGATCAATTGATTGGCCCATAATCCTCTTTTGATTTTTGCCAGGAGCCCTTGACTGGCGAGCTTGGCCAAGGCATGAGAGGCGGATGTGGCGCTCAGTCCCGTCAGGGTGACCAGGTCTGAGGTGGTAAACACTCTTAAATCGTGATCCTGGATGAGCTTGATGAGGCTGGCGGGGGAACGTTCCATTAAAGTATCCCCATTAATTTTTGTTCGACTTCCCCTTTAAGCTTTTCGAAAGCTTCGGACGTTTTATAGAGGTCCATTAATTCTTCGCAAAGGTAGGGAAGAACCTGTTCCTTGAAGTCTTTATAAGTAAAACCTCCGGATTTGCTTAAGGCCTTTTCGATGGTTTGATCATTTACGTCATGGGAAGATTCTTCGGGCCGGACATTAATAACGTAAAAAAGATGATGGAGATCGAACAGGTCTCGCACGGCATAACGGCCGGGAGAAGCAAGAGCGGCTATTTTTTGCGCCGCCATCTGTCCGCCGCCATAATACTGAGCGGCAAAAGGGGGCATTTTATAGTGATTTAAAAGTTGTGCATCCGGAACGCCGCTGGAGCAGGAAATTCCGACCCGTCGGCGGCTGAATTCAATTTTTGTGGGTAAATGGACGCTGCCGGACAGCTCCATGGCCGCTTTCCACCGCTGGGTCGTTTGGGTTTGCTTGGGCTTAGTGACGCTGATATGGCGGATGCCATAAGGCATAAGGGAAGCGATGAAGGATTTACTTGCCAAAATGGAATCAACGGCTTTTTCCAGGGTTTGGGCGCGGACCCCGGAAATAACGTCCAAATCCATGTCTTGAGATAAACGGGGGGAGCGGTGAAAGAAGCGCAGGCAAATGCCGCCCTTGAGCGCCCAGGCGCGGCCGGAGAGCCTCGGCGCCAGATGACGCAGAAGGCTTAAATGGAACAATTCCCGCAGTTCAAAGGACGGATTAGCCATGGTCATATATTTATATTACATCCAGTTGAGTATATATTCAACTACTTGAATTATAGAAAATTGCACCCTTTTTCTAATATAATTTCCTTTCAGTATCGGGCCCGTAGCTTCCGCCGGAGGCGGATCAGCCTCCGGTTGACAGTGGTAGAGCATCCGACTTTTAAGGCTCTCCGACGGTATTGACGGGGTTTGACCGAGTGTGATAGCACCCTTCGCAGAGCTACGGGTACCAGCCGGGCGCCCCAAGGGCGCCAGCGTGCTGGTCCTTGAAAATCAGCGCTTTTTGAGTTTTTGACTTTGACCGGTTTTGACGATTTTTGACCCCGTCCGTCCCAAATTGGTCCCAAATTGGTCCCAAAAATTTCGGCCGTTTTTTTCTCTGCACCGGCCCCCCCAAAGTCATTCGGGAACTGGTCTTGACTATTAATCCATTATGAATTATATTATTCATATATGTATAAGAATATCGATCGTGCCTTTGGGGTTCTTGTCCGGAATAAAAGGGAGTATCTTGGGATGTCTCAAGCCGAGCTCAGCCGCAAATTAGGCTGCCCTCAGCCCGCCATATCCAGGCTGGAGACGGGTGTGCATAGCGCGAGCCTCAGAGAACTGGTCGGCCTGGCTCAGGCTCTGGACGCTCCTGTCAGCGACCTGCTGGCTGAACTCGAAAATGCCGGCGGTGTCCGGCCGCAGGTTATGAAATCACAGGCCCAGGCATCTTTAGCCTCTTTTTCCGCGGCCTTTCATGCGGCCTTGGCCGACGAAGAGGAGGCGCTGGCTCAGTTGGCCGCCTATGGCGTCAGGTTTCTGGGAGGCCCGGCCGGCCCGGCTGTTTTCAAGCTGAATTTGGAAGAAACCTTACTGGCCGCCTTAAAGCACGCCCATGATCCCAGAATATTCGAAGCTCTGCCTGCCTTGGTTGTTGAACATTGCCGGAGCCTGGACTGGGCCAAGCCCGCCTCCGGCGCTTTCGCCCTTCCGCTTCAAAACCGCCGCAGGTCCACGACAAGCTTGCTCAGGCAAGGCTCGATCGCGAGGAAGTCCTGGGGCCGAAGCCGAAATCCCGTGAAGCGCTGAAATTTTTAACAAAAAGGACGCCGGCATGGATGCGTTTCTGGCACGGCCTGGGCTGCGTAGGGGTCGAATCTTTGCGGCGGACCTGAACCGATGAACTACGGCAACAAGAAAGAACTGATTGAATTTCTTAAAGAGTTGGACCGCCGCCTTCAGGAGCTTCGGCCCGGCCGTAAAACCTCGATTTATGTTTTCGGCGGCGCCGCCGTGGTGATAGGCTACGGCGCCCCGCGGGCGACCGAAGATTTGGACGTGTATATCGAAGAGACGGAAATTGAAAAGAAGCTTTTAGAATGGGGCGGTCCGGACTCTGACCTATGCAGGAAGCATAATCTTTATCTCCAAAAAGCCAACGCTACTTTCATGCCAATCGAGGAACCTGACTGGAAAGATCGCGCTAAAGAGGTGCTTAAGGGCGCCCTGAAAAACCTTAAGGTGATGGTGCTCGGCAAGACCGATTTGATTTTGAGCAAGCTTGGCCGTTTTAACAGCCGCGATCAAGGCGACATTCAATATTTGCTTAAAAAATTTAAAGTTGACCCGCAAAGACTCATCAGCGACTACAAGTCCGCCCGTTCTTATTATGTGGGAAACCTCAAAGAGCTCGACGCGGCCTTTAACATCGTCCTTAAAGAGCATTTCGATTCAGGCCCCCTGTCCTTCGAGTAAAACAGAGCTGTTTACAAATTCGTAAACACTTTTATTTTTCTGTGCCATAAAACCGTAAACTTTTTTATCAAACTGAAGGGTAATAATCGGTATTCCCCAAGCTATGGCCATGCCCACCTCTTGATCTGTCCATTTAGATATATGGAATCTTGACGTCAGAATGGCTAAAAAAACATCTGACAACGCCAATGCTTTTTTAATAGAACTGCGCCAATCGTCTGAAAGCTTAATAGACTCGTGCGCCAAAAATACTCTTAAGCCAATTGATTCGAGCATGGCTTTCAACTTGCCAGCCAACACACCATCTTTGGTTGAGTAGTGCTTATAAAGACGCAGGGTGCCTGTTTTTTCATGTTTTCACAATCCAAATTTCAAAGCTTCAAGATACGACGAGCCCGTTTGAGATGCATGACGTTTTATCCTGGAAACGACCTGCGGCAGCGTCATTACGCCTGGAAGTATCAGGTTATAAATATGACTATGGTCGAGCAGCAACATCGGCGTTCTCTGCTTCGAGGCAGCACTCTTGGCTCCATCGGTGAAACCAGAAATTGACACAAAAAGTCCCATTGTATTGTCCGCCTTTGATTCGATTTTGGCCATAAATGTGTCAATGTCCGGCGATCCAATCAGTTCGTTCGTGAACTTTGTTTCTAGTAAAAAAGTTGTTCCTTCCAGTGTGATTGCCCCATCGATTTGCCGACCTTCTGCCATGTAGCCCGGACGTGCATCAATCTCAAAGTAAACAGCAAGATCATAAAACCATTGCCTGTTTGGCTTCCGGGATGCGAATCTTTGTGTCTTCTTTACGTTCCAAATCAGGAAAATGATCCATTTCAACTAACGACCTGGCCATATTGAGAATAGCATCATGACCAAGATCGGTTTTTATTAACTGGGGCCAAAGCCAGGCCAGAAAGTCACGTTTGCTCTGGTCGGCGTGCCATTGAGCCAAAACAGAATCTTTGATTCCATGTTGTTGCAGAAAAAGTCGGAAGGATGGCCTATACCAGAACGCTTTTAGAAGAGCGTCTTGGGTCAATTCAATAAAGGCAGGAGCGAGCCTTTTATTCATGCGATCGTGACCCATTGGTTGGGAAAACGCAATTCGAGGGACAGCGCGACAACTTCATCGTGGGTTTCCTTTAAAAGCTTGGCCCGCAAGCGACGACATTAAATCGTTTGCTTGCTCGAGATTTTTGGTTTGTTTTTCTTCCAACGCCCACACCTTGGCTACCCGGGTAGAGAATTCGCGCTGAAGCTCAACTGGTGGCCTAGGGCAACGATAATTTTCTAAAAAAGATTTCGGAACGCGCTGCTGCCCTGCGGTTCCCGTAAAACTTAGTTCGGCTTCTTTCCGAAAAGTTGGATGGCGTACAAAAGAAAAAAGATATTCCGAAATGGCGAGCTGACTGGGCCGCAACACATGGAATTCGGTAGAGCCAAATCCTACTCCGCCAATAAGATTGCTGGCAATTGCAGCTTTTCCGTTTTGCATACAGGGAGTAATTTTTGCAAAAAGTACATCACCATCCTGAAATGGAGTGTACCCCTTACAAACCTCTTGATATTGCTTGGGCTCAGACAAAGCGATTACCCCTCGCGTTTCATTAATGCCTGACATTGGCACGAATGAGACAATTGTTTTGGGCTTCAGGATATTTGCGTTGCATAAATTTAATCTAGGGTTAATTTCCGTAATTTTGCCGAGTCTATCCACTGGCCAATGCTTCGGATTTGTCGCTGGGTCCCCGAACATGTTCAAAAAAATTGCCTGGGTTAAAGTTTGGGTTTGCTCGATGATTTCTTGGCGCTTGCGGCGAATTGCGTCTGCTTTGTCCAAAATAGTGGCGATACGGCGCTGTTCGGGAACTGATAGCGCCAATATTTCTTGGTCAAGGTATAAATTCATATTTAAGTTTCTAAGACCGCTTGTTGTGCTGTTCATACCACAAAGAGTTTTGCGACCAATGTCCGAAGATAGCCAATAAAATATCCATCGCGGATCGGCCTCTTTAGGATTTGCTCGAAGTCGGGTGGTAAAATTTGAAAAATAGTACTGTTTACTATCTTTGGGATCTACAAAAAGGCAGCACTTCCCAATAAGGTCAGGGCTTCCACTGGATTTTGTTACCAAAATGTCGCCCCCCACCAACCTGCGACGCTCCTTATCTTTTTTTGGAATTATTCTATAAGCAACATCTGTAAAATCTAAAGAATAATTCTGAATATTATTGCTCCTCAAAACTGGCGCCGCTTCCGGGCCATTCCCTTCATTGCCCCATGTGCCACTATCTGCCAGCAGCAAAAGGGTTCGCAGTTTACGTTTGCCAGAAATTTTCATCCCAATATTTTTTCCAACCCTTTTAAATCCTTTTGTATTTCATCCTCTAGGTTATAGAGGCGTTTAATAATCGCTTTCGGCGGGTCATATTTGACTTCCTCGTATTGAACTTCCTTGTAGCGGTTGATAGAAAGGTCGTATTTGTTTTCCTTAATCTCTTTGGCCGGCACGAAAAAGGCTTTGGCTTTGCGATCCGTGTCTTTTTTAGGGTTGCGATTTTTCCAGCGTTCGACAACGTCAGGAATGTCGTTTTCTTTTATCTTGTCGCGTTTGTCGTCAAGCGAATAGCCGTCCGCCTGCATGTCGTACAAACATGCTCGGTTTGGCCTCCTTTGACAAAAATTAAAGCCGCGGTGCTCACGCCGGCATACGGCCTGAAAATGCCGGAGGGCATTTTGACTATGCCTTGAAGCTCGCATTTTTCAATCAAGCGCTCGCGAAGCTGTTTGTGGGCGTTGCTTGAGCCGAACAAAACGCCATCAGGCACAATTACGCCCGCCCTGCCGCCTATTCGAAGCAGGTTGATTATGCAATCCACAAAAAGAAGCTCGGTCTTGGTGGTTTTAAGGGTTAATTCCTCGTTAATATCGCCCTTATCAATACTGCCCTTAAAAGGCGGGTTGGCCAGAACAACGTCAAAGCGGTCTTTTTCGTCAAAACCCTTAGAAAGGGTGTCCTGGTAAAACATGCCCGGCCGGTCAATTCCGTTAAGAAGCAGGTTCATTAAACCGATGCGGACCATGGTCGTGTCAAAGTCATAACCGTAGAACATTTCTTCCTTGAGCCTTTTCCACTGGCGCTTATCCGTGATTTTGTCGCCCATTAAGCCGCGTTCGAGCCCGCTAGGTTCCATTTTCAAATGTTTCTTGCTCGTGTATTGGGTCAAGATATGCTGATAAGCTCCCAAAAGAAATCCGCCAGTGCCCGAGGCGGGGTCGCAAATTTCGTCGCCCAGTTTGGGGTTTACCAGGCTCACGATCATTTGAATGATATGGCGCGGCGTGCGAAATTGGCCGTTTTTTCCGGCTGTGCTGATTTCGGAAAGGAGATATTCATAGAGATCGCCCTGCGTATCGTCGACCCCTTGGCCTTGCTGTCGCCCTTTTTCCATTTCGCCGTAAATGTCGTCCATAATGCCGATCGCTTCCACCAATAGGGAGGCTTTGGGAATGATAAAAACCGCATCATGCATGTATTTGGCGAAAAGATCCCCATTGTCGCCGCCCAGTTTCTTAATAAACGGAAATACCTTGTCGCGCACATGGGCGAGCATTTCCTCGGCCGGGAGGTGGCGAAACTGGCTCCAGCGCAGTTCCTCGTTTCCCTTAAAAAGAGATTGATATTTTTGTTTGGTAAATTCGGCGTTCTGCCGTTTAGTGTGGTCCATTTCATCCAACCGCTTCATGAAAAGCAGGTAGCTGATTTGTTCCATTGCCGTCAAAGGATTGGCAATTCCTCCTGACCAAAAATGTTCCAGAGTTTGTCTACTTTTGAGCGAATGGCAGGCGTAAGCATGGCAATTACTCCTTTTTATTTTTAATCCACTTTGCGCCGCGCCCCTTGCCCTGCGGCACGATAAAGCCGCTGTCTCTTAACTGGCGCAACACATTGCGAATCATATCCCGGCTAATGCCGGGGCAGGTGCCTTCTATGTCAGAAATAGAAAAGGGGCCTATTTTGCGCTTGATCGCCTTTTTGATTTGATCGGTTTTTGAGCCACGGCTTGTGCGGATTGTTCCGACACGCTCCTCGAACTCCCTGTAAGCCTTAATAATGACGCCCCAGAAATAATTCATCCAGGGCATCGCGTCATGCTTGCCTTCGAACCAGCCTTGGGAGCTTTTTTTCAAGGTTTCATAGTAGGTTTCTTTTGATTCTTCAAAAATGCGCTCCAGGCTGATATAGCGGCCAACCTGGTAATCGTAGCGGTAAAGCAAAAGCAAGGTAAGCAGTCTCGACACCCGACCATTTCCATCTTTAAAAGGATGGACACAGAGAAAGTCCAAGATAGCGAGGGGTACGACGATGAGGGGTTCCATTTGGTGAATATCAACCGCCTCTTTATAAAGGCGCGTTAAAGAATCCATATAGTCCGGAGTGGCTATGGCGCTCACCGGCGTAAAGCGGACTTTTACCGCACCATCCGGAGACCTCTCTAGAATTTGATTGTCGGTGATTTTCCAATGGCCGCCTTCGGTCGGGGCATGGCGGAAAATCAGGCTATGCAGCTGCAACACGGTATTAACCGAAAACTCCATGTGCACGGCGTTTTCATGAATCAGGTTTAAGGCATCCCGGTAACCGGCGATTTCTTGCTCAGGTCGGTTTTGCGGCTGCGAGGATTTAAGCACCAGAGCTTCAATGCGCTCATGCGGAGCCGTGACCCCCTCGATTCTGTTGGAGGACTCACTTGATTCGATCATAGAGGCTTGTTTGAGGGTTTCCAGAATCTCCGGCGTTTGTTTGGTAAACAACTCCTGCTTGCCCCGAAATTCGCCGATTTTTTGAATGGTTGAAGCCTGACTGGAAAAAAGCCTTAGATAATTAAGGTATGGAGCGTCCAGTGATTTCATATAGGTAATATAACAGGTAAATAGGGTAATGTCAAGTGATTATTACCCTATTTAATGGGTGAATTACCCTATTGTTTCTACAAAGGTCAGGATTTCTTGAACCTGGGGAGGAGGAAATACCCCTTGGATTCCCATGGGGTCAAAATTAGTAAATGGCGGGGTAACCAAACTTTCCCTATCTACCGCACGACGCTCGATCATGAAATTTTTAAGCACAAGCAGAAACTGAATCTGCCGAGCGCTGAATATATTATGTTCCGTTATAAAGTCATCGAACGTCTGAGTTACCTTTTCGGGCCACGAAAGCAATCTTTCCAAGCCCAGAATATGGCGCATAAATTCAACAAATCCGGCAGTTTGGTTATCGTAAAGCTTGCGCAGGATTTCCTCTGTGATGTGATATGACTGAGTTTCCAACAGAAAAGCCAGTTCATGGAGTTCGGCTTCGGAAATCTCCCCGCCTGACTGGATTTTACGGAGCACCGGGTTTTCATTGGCCAGGGTACGGACATAAGCTTCGATTCGCTCGCGGTAAACCGAAGTTTTTAGGCGTTCATGCTCGGGACCAAACTCAATCCATTCCTTGATGGCGGTAAAATCTTCGATGTCTAACTTCACAATGGGATCGCGCCTTTGTTGGCGATAGCGCATAAGGGGCGCCAGGCGCTCCACAAGAGAACGCAGTTTTTCATGCGTCGGCTGACACCACCAATTTGCCTGCAGCGTCTCGTCAATCAAAACTTTTTCTCTGGCCACGACATTAACGGTCAGCGGCAGCTCTGAAATCTGAGTCACAAGGCTTTCCTGGATGGCTTGAAATGTGTCTTGATTGCCCGAAAGTAAGGCTGTGTTGATTTCCACTACTTCGGTTTCAAAACGCATGGCCTTAAAATCGGCATGGGAGCGGGCTCTGAGAATTGGAGCGATGTTGGCGCGCAGAAAACCGAGGGATTCCGGGGTTATTTGCTTCCAAAATTGTTCCGACTTTACCTGCGCCAAATCCGATTGTTTACCGAGTACGAGCACATTGTTTTTGGGAAGTATAGTGCACTATAGCCAGCCCTTGTTTGTTGAGCAGATACTTGATATCGAACAAATCCCGAGGATGCTGCCGGTTAAGGGCTGCGCAAATCTTTCCGCCGAAGAGGTCCTTTTCTGAAAGTGTTCGGTCTTCATGGGATATCGCCAAGCGACTTTGGCTCGGATGGAGGCTCGACCGTTATCTGGTACTTGGAATCGAAACGGCCGCCTTTCACTACGGACCGTTTACCTTTCCCCAACTGCACTCGTTTTAAATTCAACTGTTTGACCCATGCGTGTCCGGCCTCCTCGGCAAGGAATAGAAAGAGGCGTTTAGCCTTGACCGACCGGCACGACTCAAGCAATGTCTGCAACAAGTTGGGGCGTAGGGTCGCGAGGCTTCCCATTAACAGGCGGGCTTCTTCGAAAGACTGGGAGCCTGGAACGTCTTGCAGGAGCTCCAGTATCGCCCGCTCCGGGGCGGACAGCCTTATGGGAAAATCTCCAAATGCCTTTTCCGTCAGCCCGGTCTCAAGCTTGCCGGAGAATAAATTGGCCGCGGTGTAGACAAATTTAACGCCCCAATCGTGCCGGCGCAACCATGCCGGCAGACGCGTTCCCCTGGGCGCGTAAAGCCGCACTGTGCCGACTTCGCGCATCCGAAGGAAGTGGGCATAACCCTGGAGTTCGAGGGATCGTTTTCCTCCAACGTGGACCGGCAGACCCATTTGGTACTGAACCGCATGGAGGCCTCCGGTCCAGTCAACTTTGTCATCGAGTCTTGCATAGGCTCCGCGTCCTATTCGGTGAACCCACCCAGCCCTGTGGTAATAGTTCGCCAACAACCCTGAAACGCCGTGTTTGCGCAGCCAGGGGTGGACCGCGACCATTCCCGTAGGCCAGCTTGCGAGAAGCTTGCTGAGTTTTCCGCGCGATTTGGAGTTATGTTTCATTGGTTTATTAAAAAGCAAATTTGATGTATTGGAATAATCTATATCGCATTAGAATAAACCGTTAGTTCTATTTCGTTGTATATTTAATCAGTCTAATATATTAAATTTGATCTTAAATAAACTATAGCAGGTGTCTTTTAATTTTTCAACAGTTGGAAAAAACCAAACAAAAGAACATGGCCGACAATTTCCAACGATTTTGTTTTGGTTTTCCGCAAAAAATTTTTAAAAAATCAAACTCGTTATAATTCGTTATTGATCATTTTTAACCGCGAGCGTTCCAAAATGGAAAGACAGATTTTGGAAAATAGCGTAAAATTGTTGAGTATCAACTAATTCGGGCCCGTAGCTCAGTGGTAGAGCATCCGACTTTTAATCGGGTGGTCGCGCGTTCGAATCGCGCCGGGCCCACGCTAAAAGGCCAATAACGCCAATAATGCCAATGAGGCTTATAATTTTTTGCTGTTTTCGCCGTTGCCGTTTCCATTGGTCAGCATAGTGTGGGGCAGGCTCCAGACGCAAAAGAGGCCGGCTAGCGAAATGAGGGTATCCATGAGGAAAACTTTCGACATGGCGTGGCGCGCCACCATCTGCGAGGCGGCGGTGGCGGCTGAACCCGCGGCATAGGCGCTTTTGTCCCAGGTAATGGCAAGAAGGGTGCCCATGACGGCCACGCCCATAAGTCCCCCCAAATTGCGTAAAAACTGAAGTCCGGCTGTTCCGGTTCCCATGTCTTGCCGCGGCAAAACGCTTTGAAGGCCTATCAGCATCGGAGCGAAACATATCCCGATGCCCAGTCCCATAACAAGCAGGCTCATGCGAAAAACATTTGCGGTGATGCTATTTAAGCGAAAACCCAGATAACCGAAAGATAAAACCATAAGAATAATGCCGATGCGGCTTAAGGTTCTAAGCGACACGCGTAGATAGGCCCGGGTGGCGACGATCGAGCTGATGACCCAGCCGAAAGTTGAAATGGTAAGTGTCCGGCCGGCCCCGCCCACGGTTTGGCCCAAGCCGGCTTGGCAGAAAAGGGGAACAAAAGCCAATGAACCGAACATGGCCATGCAGATGAAAAAATTGCTTGTTCCCGTGCGGATAAAAACCGGATTTTTAAGCACGTGAAAGGGGCTGAAGGGTAAGAACGAGGAGGCAAAGGCTACGAATGTGAAGCCGAAAAAACCGGACCAGCCGAAATACAGCTTTCCTTGCCGGTCAACGGCAATGGCCGCGATAAGGATAAAGATGACGAGCGACAAAAGCATGGAGCCTTTATGATCGAACGGCCTTTTGATTTTATCTTTGATTTCCAGGAATTTCGCCAGTCCGTATTCCACTAGAAAAAGCGAGACGATTCCGGCCGGCAGGTTGAGATAAAATACCCACCGCCAGGACAGGGCATGGGTCAATAGGGCTCCGAGCGGCGGGCCGATGACCGAGGCAAAAGCCCATACTAATGATAAATAAATTTGCATTTTGGCTCTTTTTTCATGGGAATAAATAACACCGAGGGTGGTCATGGCAACCGGAAAAATGGAGCCGGCCCCGATTCCCTGGACAAAACGGAAAATAATGAGCTGATAGACGTTTTGGGAGAAGCCGCACAGCACACTGCCGAAAAGAAAAGCCGAGCATCCGGCAAGGTAGCTGGCCCGCAGTCCCCAAATGTCGGAGAGCCTGCCCCAGGTGGGAATGGTCAAAACAATGGCCAAGGAGTAAGCGGCAAAAACATAATGGATTAAGGCAATGCCGCCCAAAGAGGAGGTTGCCGTGGGCATGGCTGTGGCCACGGCGGTCGCTTCTATAGCGGCCAGGAAGGTGCCAAGGATGACCCCTATAGCCGCAAACGCCTTGTGTTTAGGTGAAAGTTCCATGTAATAGCCGTTTTATTTTAAAGACGGCCCTGCCTTAAATTTATTCTTCGTCGTCGGCGTCGTAGGACTTTTTTATCGGACTTTTTTCTCCACGTTCCATGCTTTTGGCGGTTTCTTTGAAAACTTCCTTTATTTCTTGAACGTCATCCCTGCCGATCTCGGAAAGTTCTTTGGAGATTTCCCGGCAAAGCTTTTGCGTATTTTTTTGGGCTTCCTTGAATTGCTTATCCAGCCGTCCGATTTTTTTCTTGTGCCTCGAAGCCTCTTTTTTGGATGACGCCGCTTCGATGGCTTTGTTTGTTTCATCAATCTCGGCTTTGATTGACGCCTCCTGCTCAAGCAAGGTCTGGAGTCTGCTTCGTGATTTTTGGATGAATTTTTTCATTTCTTCAGTTTTCTGCGCGTAAAGAACCGCCAAGTCTTCGGCAAAAACAAGACAGCCGCCCGCTTTCTTGGGCGGTTCTTTCAAAGCGGCAGGGGCAGGGCTCGGCGCGGCAGCGGCCGGGGCCGGGGTTTGCGCCGGCGCTTGGGCGGCCGGCGGCGCTTCAACCGAGGCCGGAACCGCCGGAGGGGTTGTTTGAGGAGCGGCAATCGTATCGTTTACGGTCTTAGCCGGGGTTTCTTTTTTTTGCGCTGTTTCGGCCGCCGGCGCATTTTCGGTTTCGGTTTTGATTTCTTTCTTTTCTTCGGTTTGATCCTTGGCTTGCGAGTCGAAATCATCGTCCGCTTCTTGAGCGCGGGCCGCTGCCGGCAAGGCAAGGCAGAGCATGCCGGACAATAATAATCCAAATAAAATTTTCATCGGTTTAATAGCCTTCATAAATCCTCCTAATGGTTTTTGTGTCATTCTAGCTTTTCTTATGGTTGATATTTTGATTTCGATCTTGATAAATTTGTGGCAATTGAGCTAAATCAACAAAACGGACCCGTCATAAGTATTATGCTTGAATGTGATATTACAAGATAGGAGGATAAATGCCGGCCAACCAGCCGCATGCCTTAAGAGCTGTCGAGAGATTTAAGATGGCCTTGGTGATGATCAGGTCGTAAAGGAGAGCAAGAATCATGAAAAAACTTTGGATAGCCTTTATTTTCGTGGTCGTTGTTTCTTTCACGGTTTTGGGATTGATCGGCCGGGAAATTTACCGCCAGGCCCCGCCTATTCCCAGGCAGGTGGCGACTCCGGACGGCCGAATAGTCATCGGCGAGGGGGAAATTCAGGAAGGCCAGTCAGTATGGCAGGCTTTGGGCGGCATGGAACTCGGTTCGGTCTGGGGGCATGGCAGTTACACGGCTCCGGACTGGACCGCGGATTGGCTGCACCGGGAAATTGTTTTTGTTTTGGAGGCTTTGGCGCAGAAGGAATTTAAAAACGGCTACGCGGCGCTCGCTTCAGATAAACAGGCTGTGCTTAAAGACCGGGCTGAAAAAATGTTCCGCGTCAATTCCTATGATTTTGCTTCCGGCGGGCTGACAATTGATCCGTTTAGGGCCCAGGCTTTTGAAAGCAATTTGGCTTATTATGCGGATGTTTTTTCCAATGGCCGCGCCCAGTTTGCCATTCCAGCCGGCGCGCTTAACGATTCTTTAAGACTGCGCAAGCTGGCAAGCTTTTTTTTCTAGACATCATGGACAGCTTCCAGCCGGCGTCCCGGCACCGATCACAGTTACACCAACAATTGGCCCCACGAGCCTTTGATCGCCAACCGGCCCACCGGGCCGGCGATTGTCTGGTCAGGCATTAGTTTTATTTTGCTTTTAGCCGGCATTGCCGCCATGGTCGGTTTCTATGCCGGCAAAGGTTATGACCACGCGAAAATAACGCCGCCTATTTCCGATCCATTCCTTAATATAAGTTTGACTTCTTCGCAAAAAGCCGTCATTGCTTATTTCGCGGTGGCCGCCGCCCTTTTTATGGCGCAAATCGGAGCCGGGGTTCTCACCGCCCATTATGGGGTGGAGGGTCAGGGATTTTACGGCCTTCCCCTGGCGCGCTGGCTGCCTTATGTCGTGACTAGGACGTGGCATGTTCAGCTTGGTATTTTTTGGATTGCCACAGCCTGGCTCGCCTCCGGGCTTTTTATCGGGCCGATCGTGGCCGGCAAAGAGCCCAAAGGCCAGGCCATCGGAGTCTATGTCCTTCTTGGCGCCCTTTTTGTGGTGGTAGCCGGTTCGCTTCTCGGAGAATGGGCAAGTGTTTTTCATAAATTCAGCGGCAATGCCTGGTTTTTTTGGGGTCATCAGGGCTATGAATACGTTGACTTGGGCCGGGCCTGGCAAATCGGACTTTTCGCCGGTCTTTTAATTTGGCTCGCTTTGCTTGGCCGCTGTATTATTCCCGCTTTAAAAGGCGAAGGCAAAGACAAACAGCTTTTAGGAGTGTTTCTTATTTCAGCCGCGGCCATCGCCCTTTTTTACGGGGCCGGTCTGACCTGGGGAATGCACAGCCATTTAAGCGTGGTGGAATACTGGCGCTGGTGGGTGGTTCACTTATGGGTTGAAGGATTCTTCGAGGTTTTTGCCACGGTGGTTATCGCCTTTCTGTTCTCCAAGATGGGATTGGTTGATACTCAATCCGCGGCCAAAGCCTCGCTTATGGCCGCCGCTGTTTATCTTAGCGGCGGCATTATCGGGACCCTGCATCACCTTTATTTTACCGGCACGCCGACCGCGGCTATGGCCTTCGGCGCGGTTTTCAGCGCCTTGGAAGTGGTGCCTCTGGTGCTGATGGGTTATGAAGCCTGGCATCATGTGCGGGTGGGCCGAGCCTCGCCGTGGGTGCGCCAGTATAAGTGGCCGATTCATTTTTTTGTGGCCGTCGCTTTTTGGAACATGGCGGGAGCCGGACTTTTCGGCTTCTTGATCAACCCGCCTATTTCGCTTTACTATATGCAGGGGCTTAATACCACGCCGGTACACGGACACGGCGCGCTTTTCGGCGTGTACGGCATGCTCGGCATCGGCCTGATGCTTTTTTGCCTGCGGGCCATCCAGCCGAAAGGTCATTGGCGCGACTGGCCGATCAAGATCGCTTTTTGGAGCATGAACATCGGGCTTGCCATGATGATAGTTTGGAGTCTTTTGCCGGTGGGTATACTCCAAACCTTGGCTGCGGTGGACACAGGTTACTGGTATGCCCGCAGCGCCGAATTTTTGCAAACACCCCTGCTTAATGTTTTGCGTTGGTTAAGGGTGCCGGGGGATACCGTCTTCGGCATCGGGGCCTTGGCCCTGGTACTTTTTATGGCCGGCCTGGCCACCGGACATTCCTTCAAAAAGGAAACAAGATAATTTCTACCGCAAGATTATTTGGTCAATATTGGTAAAATCCTAAGACTCGTGTTTTAATGGGGACGTGGTGTAGCTTGGTTTAACACGCTGCCCTGTCAAGGCAGAGACCGCGGGTTCAAATCCCGTCGTCCCCGCCATTCCCCCCCAATTTGCCAGCCGCTGTTCCGGCAAGTTGTCGCTAACTGTTATAATCCTAACTGGATAACTTCTCAAAACAAACGCTGATAGAGTATCCTGTCCGGGCCGACGATTCGCTGCGGCCTGCATTCTGGCGATGTCGTGATTTCTGGTAATTACATTTTTTTAACATTATGAAACCCCGCGCTGAAATTCGAAAGATCGCTTTTGTAGGAAACTACCTGCCCCGGCTCTGCGGCATCGCCGCCTTCACAACGGATTTATGCACCTCGGTATCGGCTCAGTTCCCCAAGGTGCAGTGCTTCGCCATTCCCGTCAACGACGCCGAGGGGGGCTACGACTACCCCCGCGAAGTCCATTTCGAAATTGAGGAGCAGAGTCTGGCCTCGTATTTGCGGGCAGCGGATTTTTTGGGCATCAGCGACGTGGATGTGCTTTGCGTCCAACATGAGTACGGCATTTACGGAGGATCGGCGGGCGGGCACCTTCTGGCGCTCCTGCGCGAAGTGGATCTGCCCATCGTCACCACGCTCCACACTGTGCTTAAAAAACCAAACGCCGATCAAAAACGGGTGATGCATGAGCTCATCCAACTCTCCACCCGCATGGTGGTGATGTCCCATAAGGCGGAGGAATTCCTGAGGGATGTTCACAAGGCTCCCGCCGCCAAGATAGACATGATTCCCCACGGCATTCCGGAGACCTCTTTTGTGGATTCCAATTTTTACAAGGACCTCTTCGGCGTTGAGGGCAAGCAGGTGCTCTTGACGTTCGGACTGCTTTCTCCCAACAAGGGCATCGAGAACGTGCTTAACGCCCTTCCCAAAATCGTGGCGGAGCGCCCCGACGTGGTTTACATTATTTTAGGAGCCACCCATCCGCACCTTCTGCGGGAGGCGGGCGAGTCTTACCGCTTGGGCCTGGAACTGCTGGCCGAAAAGAACGGCGTTAAAAAGAACGTGATCTTTTACAATCGCTTCGTGGAGCTGGCCGAACTCAAGGAGTTCATCGGCGCCGCTGACATCTACATCACTCCCTATTTAAATGAGGCCCAGATCGTGTCCGGAACGCTGGCCTATTGTTTCGGCGCGGGCAAGGCGGTGGTGTCAACTCCCTACTGGCACGCCCAGGAGCTTTTGGCTGATAATCGCGGGGTACTGGTTCCCTTCAATAACCCGGACGCCATCGCCCGGGAGGTGCTGGGACTGTTAACGGACGATGTCCGGCGCAACGCCATGCGCAAGAACGCCTACAAAATGGGGCGGGAAATGGTGTGGGGCAACACGGCCTGTTCCTACATGCAGGTTTTTGAAAAGGCCCGTAATGAACGAGCCGGCTTGACCCGGAAACTTTTTACGGTAAAGACGCTCGACAAACAGCTCACGGAGCTGCCTGAAATGAAACTTGACCACCTCTACCGGATGACCGACTCCACGGGCCTATTCCAGCACGCCATTGTTGCCGTGCCGAATTTTTACACCGGATACTGCACCGACGACAACGCCCGCGCCCTGATTTTAACGGTTCTTCTCGAGGAACTGGGAGAGGATTCGCCTCATCTTTTAAACGCCGCCACCACCTATGCCGCCTTCCTCCAATACGCCTTCGACCCGAAGTTAAAGCGTTTTCGCAACTTCATGGAATTCAACCGGTCCTGGAAGGACGAATCCGTATCCGAGGACTGCTGTGGCCGCGCGCTGGCGGCCCTTGGAACCTGCGTGGGCCGATCAAAAAATCCCGGTTTTCAAGCCCTGG